>CAYFVF010000082.1:0-7525 GCA_964346335.1 uncultured Hyphomicrobiaceae bacterium | reverse complement strand
ATGCCGCCAAGGACCAAGCGCATAACAGCGCCGTAGCTCTGCGCGAGGTGCTGATCCAGCGTGCTCAAGCGAAATCCGGGCGCATCGCACGGGATCAGACCAACGCGGCGTAGAGCAGAACGACCCCGAACACGACGGTCAGGCCCGCGATCATCCGCGCTCCGGAGGCCGACGGCGCCAGCCGGGCGAAAAACCCGATAAACGGCCGCCTGACCGCGAGCATCAGTACGCCTTCTGCGAGCGCCGCCCAGCCGATCACGGACACGACGATCTCAAGCGGCGTGTACCAACGATCGCCGCCCCGATGGCAAAAGCCAGTATGCCCGCGAGGTAGCCCAGCGCGGGGCTGGCCGCGAACTCCTTGATGACCTTTGACCAAACGTCACGGTCGGTGAGCATTCGAACGCCGCCGGCCAGCATGTACAGGCCGATCAATGCGGCGATCACGTCCGTAGCCGAATATCTTTAGATCATGGCATCCTTCGCGCTTTCATTCTGCCCAATGGTGCAAGGGCGCACACATAGCCGAACCGCGACGCGCCCACTGAGAGGTTGCGCCGCTAACGCTTTTCGCGCACTCAATGGCCGCTTGAACGCCGCGCGGTTGAATGCGGCGACACGCCAAGGCAGTGGCCATGATCCTCGACATTTTTGTCGCGCTCGGCGGGCTCGGCCTGTTCCTGGTCGGCCTGATGATCCTGACCGGCGGGTTGCGCAAGCTGGTCGGCGCGTCGCTGCGCCGGGTGCTGGCCAGCTTCACGCGCACGGCCGCTTCAGGGGCGCTGTTCGGCACTCTCACCACGGCCGTCATCCAGTCTTCCGGCGCGACCATCGTCACCGCCATCGGCTTCGTCGGCGCGGGCCTGCTCACCTTCACGCAGGCGCTCGGAATCATTTTCGGCGCGAATATCGGCACCACCGCGACCGGCTGGATCGTGGCGATCGTCGGCTTCAAGCTCGATTTCGGCACGATCGTCATGCCCGTGATCCTGCTCGGCGCCTTGCTGCGACTTTTCTGCGCCGGCCGGCTCCAGGATGTTGGCTGGGCGCTCGTCGGATTCGGCCTGCTGTTCGTCGGCCTCGACGCCATGAAGCAGGGGATGGCCCCGTTTCAGGGGAACATGACGCCCGACAGCTTTCCGGACAACACGGTTCTGGGCTCGCTCCAACTCGTCGCGATCGGTCTCGCGATTACACTGGCAACCCAATCCGCAAGCGCGGGTGTCGCCGCGCTTCTGGTGGCGCTGAACGCAGGCGCGCTGGCGCTTCCCCAGGCCGCCGCGCTGGTCATCGGCATGAATGTTGGCGCGACCTTGCCAGCGGTCCTGGCCACGATCGGCGGATCGACCGCCACCCGCCGCACCGGCTATGCCAATGTGCTGTTCAATATTTTCGCGTCGGCGGTGGGGCTGCTCATGCTGGGGCCGTACCTCGACGCCATCGCGCCGGCGTTTGGCGCGGGGCCGGGCGCCGAACAAATCGCGCTGGTCGCTTTTCACACCCTGTTTAACGTCGTTGGCACGCTCTTGATCCTGCCGTTTGCGGCGCCGTTCGCGCGGCTGGTCGCCCGGCTGGTGCCAGAACGTGGTCCGCCGCTTTTGCGCCATCTCGACGATAGCCTTCTGGACGACCCGGCGACCGCCGCCGACGCCGCAGCTGCGACGATCCGCGATATCTCCGGGGCCGCGATGCGTATCGTGGCAGATTTGATCGCCTCCAAAGGGCGGGGCTTTGATGTCACTCAACTTCAGTCGCTTGAAGAGGCGCTGAAGGTCACGCGCGGCTACATCGACCGCATCCCGGCCGGCCCGTTGCCCGCGCCAGCGCACCAGCGCCGCATCTCGGCCATTCACGCGCTGGATCACCTGAGGCGGCTGACGAACCGCTGCCGGCAGTTTGAACGCATCGCACGGCTTTCATCGGACCATCGCCTGCGCCGCCTGTCCGGGGTATTGCACGATGCGCTGTTGAAGGTCGCCGAGGACGACGTGACGGTTTCGCGTGATCGCATGAACCGGATCCGCTTCATGCTGCGCCAGCAACGCCAGCGTTACCGTGCGCATATCGTCGAGTTCTGCGTGCGCGCGCCGGCAAGCGCAGACGAGGTCTTGCACCGGATGGACAGCGTGCGCTGGCTCCACCGTGTCGCCTACCATGTCTGGCGAATCCTGCACCACGTCGAGCGCGCCCAGAGCCAGAGCCCGGACGACGCGCAGGGCTTTGAACCCGCCTCCGAGTTTTTGGATGACTGACAGGCCGGGCGTCCCGCCTCCAAGGCACAGCGAAGGCGCGCTGGCGTCGTCAGCTACGATTCTTCGATCACGAAGCTGATCTTGGCATTGATCCGGTGTTTGGTGATCCGGTCGCTCTCGACCTTCGCTTCCATATGCTTGAAATAAATGGATTTTATGTTGCGCACGGACTTGGCCGCGTTGGTGACCGCGGCCTGAGCGGCATCTTCGAAACTTTCCTCGGATTCGGCAAGGACTTCGACAACTTTCAGCATGGTCATGGGCGCGCCTCCCGTATCGGCTGTGGCTGTTGCTTCTTGAGGCTGCACAGCTTACTGGCGGCGCTCCCGCGCGGGCGTCAACAGCGGTCAAGCCGCGTCCGCCGTCAATTCGTCGAGCCGGGGCTGGGCGCGCCCGGATAGGGCGTATGGTCTGGCGTGTCGCCTTGCTCGCGCTCTTCGCGCACGCGGGCCATCTGCTCGGCCAGCGCCGTCTTGAGCCAGTCAAGGTCGCGGAAGTGGACATCCGACTGCGGGAAGGGGATCTCGATGCCTTCTTCGCGGAACTTCTTCATGATCGCGATGCGCAGGTCGGTCTGGATGGCCAGTTGGCGCGTGATGTTCAGGGCGAAGCAGAACAGGTGAAAATCCAGCGAACTGTCGCCGAAGTCGGAAAACCAGACATAAGGTTCGGGGTGCGTCAGGATTTGTGGATGCTCGTCGGCGACTTCGAGGAGGATGTCGCGGACGCGCTCGGCATCGCTTGCATAAGACACACGCACCGGGATGGTGATCCGCCCGACATTGTTATGCAGCGTCCAGTTCTGCACCTTTTCCGAAATCAGCACGGAGTTTGGTACAACGACATTCGAGCGGTCGAACGTTTCGATCTCGGTGGCGCGCACGCTGATCTTGCGAACGTAGCCCTGGTCCGTGCCGATCACGACCCAGTCGCCGACCTTGATCGGGCGCTCGGCGAGCAGGATCAGCCCGGAAACGAAGTTGTTGACGATGCTCTGCAGGCCGAAGCCAATGCCGACCGAAAGCGCGCCGGCGACGATCGCGATATTGGAAAAATCAAGCCCCGCATAAGAGGCGGCGACCACCGCCGCGACAATGAAGCCGACATAGCCCAGCCCGGTGCGCACCGAATCCCGGACCCCGCCGGACAGGCCGGCCGGCTCCATCACCTGGTTGTCCAGCCAACTCAGCAACACGCGCGCGATGGCGTAGGCGACGAGGAACACCAACACCGCGCCTGCAAGCGTGGCGATGGAGATGTTGAGCCCGCCGACCTGGAAGCCGAAAAAGGCCTTCTGCGCCCAGCTTGACAGGTCCTGAAAGTCGAAGCCCCATTGCAACAGGATGAACGGGAAGGCGAGCACAAAGATCACGGCCTTAAGCAGTAGCGTGAGCACGAGCGCGAACTGCTCGCGGCGGCGTGTATCGCTGGGCAGGGCGGGCAGCCGTCGTGTGCCAGTCTGGCCGTTGCGAATGCGCTCGCCCACCGCGTTCACCCAGACCAGCAGCAGGTACACGACGATCAGGATGCTTCCGGTGACAACCACTTGCGCGGCCAGGAAACGTCCGAACGCCACGTAGCCCACCGCCGTGGCCAGCAGGATGACTCCCGCCAAAGCATATCCGGGCAGCCGCAACCAGCGCAGCCAGTTGAGCTGGTCATCCCTGGCCGTGCTCTCATCGCCCATGCGCGTCATCACCACTGCGATCAGCAGCACGGCAAACAGCACGTTGGTGGCCGAACTCTGGGCGATGGTCGTCGCCAGCGGCATGTACAGCACTTCGTTGAGCATGCTGAGCACCTTGTCGATGCCGAACACAACCGCTATCGCGAGGATGAGCCGGTTGATCCGTATCGCGCCGTTGTCGCTGACGGGGAGAATGCGCCACTGCGGCCTGTTTGGCGCGAGAATGGTGGTGCCCAGCGCGCTGACCACCGCGATCGTCACGACCGCCACCGCGATGGCTTGCGCAATCCGGTCAACGCGCGGCGTCAACAAGTCGAGTGCCCCGAGCATCCCATAAAGTGCTCCCGCGGTGGCGATCAGGGGTAACGCGCGAAGAATGATGACCCATGCGCCGGAGGCGGCGCGCTGCCAGAAGGGCGGCGGCGTCTCTTCCTCCCACTCGCGGAAATGCTTGACCCCAGCCCAACTGATGGCCTGAAGCAACATGAAGATCAGCGCGGCGATGATGAATGCCGCATACAGCAATGCGTTCGAGTCGATGCCGCGCGCTGCGTCCGCGACCAGCAGCGTGAACCGGCGCCAGCCGGTCTCGGTTTCCGCCAGCGCCCGTTGCCAGAGCGTGAGCGAGAGCGGCGTGGTGGTGCGCTCGAACAACTGGCTGGTGAAAAGGTCACGCCGCCGGTTTTGTACGCGTTCGGACAGCTGGTTGGCGCGGACTTGCAGGGCTTGCGCCGCCTTTATCGTGGAATCCAGCCGGTTTGTTTCTTCCTGTAGAGACGCACGCTCGGCGGCGATGGCCGGCGGCTCGGCGGGCTGGTCCGCTGGCGGCGGATCGCCGAGCTTTTCCAATTGCCCCGTGATGGCGGTGAGGCGCGGCTGAAGCTCCTGGATCAGCGCGTCGAGCTCGCCCAGCGCCGTGTCGATCTGCTGTCGGAGTTCATCGAGTTGATTGGCCGTGAGGTTCTCGCGCGTGAGCGTTTCCTCGACCTTGTTGAGCACCTGGATACTCTGCGCGACCCGCTCTGATGTCTCGTCGGCGTCGTGAGGCGGCTGGGTTTGCGCGCCATTTTGTGCCGGTGGCTGCTGACCATTGGCTTGCGGCGTCTGCGTCTCGGCCGCCGGCTGGGCCGGAGGCTGCTGCGCGCCGGTTTGCGGCGCCTGAGCGTCGGCCGCTGGTTGGCCGTTCGGCTGCGCGGCGGGAGCGGTCTGCGCATTGGTCGCTTCGGCAGGCGGCGCTGGTTCGCCGGGGCTGGCGGGCTCGGCCGGAGCGCTGGGCGCGGCCTGGGGCGTTGGCTCGGCAGGCCCCTGAGTCTGTGCGCTGACCTCAGCCCCCAGCGAGAAAACAACGCAAAACGCTGCCGCGATCAGGAATGGCGGAGCAAGACGCTTCAACATGGTCGTACCGATTCATTGCGCCGCGACGCGGCAGGCGTGCGGCATGTCTGTCCAGGGCCGATCCATAGCCGAGCGATTATGAATGCGCGGTTTGCGCTTCGGCGATGCGGATATGGTCCTCAGTGCCCGGTGTGGTAGGGGCGCGGTCGATCTCGTCGAGACGTGAGCGCGCGCTGGCGCTAATGCCGGTTTCGATGACGATGTCGATAGGCCCGCCGGTCATGACAAGGTGCTCCACGTCGTCACGGCGCACCAGCAACAGCCGACGTCGGCCATCCACCGCAGCTTGATCCACCAAACCGAGGCGCTTGTTGCGCCCTTTCAGCATCAAGATGCCGCCAGACGTCATGAACCAACGAATCATCCACAACGCGATGACCAAAAAAAGGAGAACGCCTGCACCTGCGGCGGCATACCACGCCAAATTGAGAAAACTCGGATCAATGTCCACACCTTTGCTCCCTCGGTTAAGACTGATGGCGCGTCCCGCGCGCCCAGTATTAGCGCGCGACACCCGTGAAATACACCGAAAATGGTGCGCCGCCGGCCCGGTATAGCGGTTCGTTAACCTCTTTTTAACCCCGCGAGCGGCAAATCTTGCCGGGTGTCTTAGTACCGCCTTGGTAAACGTTCAGGTTGCAATTCGTCGAGATTCGCTTCATCCGCATCGGGCACACGCGACAGACGAACCGTCGCCGCTGCTGCCGACGCTGGTCCAGCGCGGCATATCAAAGGGAGCTAACCCCATGCGTCAAGCCGAGGCCCTGCTGAGTCACGCCCCGAAAACAATCGCGCGCGGTGCGGGCCGGCTGACCGCGGGTCTTGCCCTCGCCGGACTGGCCTGTGCGGCGGCGGCGTTCGGCGTGCTGGTGTTTGCCATGCCCATGGATTGGCGCGAGCCGCAGGCTTGGCTGATCCCCGCCGTGGCGTTCTTCGCCGGGCTGATGGGCGCGGGCGCCCTGCGTCTGGGGCGTGAGCGCACAGGCGGCGCGGGTCTTCTGGCGGAGGGTTTCGCGCAGACCACGCGGATCGCGACGGCCATGACAACGCCGCGCGGTGCTCTGATCGAATATAACCCGGCCTATGAGCGGCTTTTCACGCGCGCGGACCGCGAACCCGCCGATCCGCATCATATCTTCGCCGCCAATGACGATGATGGCGCGGCGGCATTCCGCTTTGCACAGGCGGCGGCTGCCCGCGGTGCGCACCACGAAAGCGTGCGCTGGCTGGCGCCGGATGATGATGGCAACCCGCGCACGCGCTGGCTGGAGGCGCGCATCGAGCCGCTACAGGCCGCTGGCGTTGGGAAGGGCCGTTTCATGCTCTGGCAGTTCCGGGATGTCACCGCCGAGCGCAAGCGGCTGGAAGATCGGGACGCGTCCATCGCCGGCTTGGACGCGCGGCTGGACTCCGATCCGGCCGGACGCCTGTCCGTCGATAGTGCGGGGCGTATCACCGACATGAACGCGACCATGCGTGCCTGGCTGCCGCAGAACATGCAGGCGGATGCCGAGCCGCCACATCTCTCTCAGGTGTTCGCGGAAACAAGCGTCAGCCTTTTGATGGCGCGCCTGGCTGCGCCCCGTAATGGCGCATCCACGCGCACGGTCATGCTCGAAATCCTCGGCGAGGACGGCGCGATCCGGCCGGTCTGGGCGAGCTATCGCGTTGGCGCGGAGAAAAAGGGCGCGCGGCCCCAGCTTCACATCACCGCGCTCAGCGGCACCGCGGCGGGCCAGCCCGATGCGGAATCTACGGCCCATGCGATCGACGGCGAAGAGTTGTTCCACGCCGCGCCGATCGCTATCGCCACGGTGAACGCGAAAGGCAAGATCGCCAGCCGTAATCACGCCTTTTCCCAGACCTTCGCTATCTCCGCGCAGCGCGGCAACGGCCGGTTGAACGTGCTCGATCTGGTCGACGACGCAGCGCGCGAGCCGCTCGCCAAGATGATCGCGGACGCCGCCGCGCGCCAGCCCGCAGGCGTGCCCCTGGATATCGCGTTCGCCCGCGACGATAAACGCGCTGGACGGCTCTATGTTGTGCCGACGCCGGGCAAGCGCCGCCGGCGCGGAGCGGATGCCGCGATGATCTTCGCGATCGACACCACCGAGCAGCGCGCGCTTGAAGAGCAGATCGCCCAGAAGCAGAAGATGCAGGAAGTCGGCCAGCTCGCCGGCGGCATCGCGCA
>CAYFVF010000081.1:0-7667 GCA_964346335.1 uncultured Hyphomicrobiaceae bacterium | reverse complement strand
AGTTCGGCACGAAGCTGAGCACGCGACATATCGAGTAGCGGCCGCACCAGCAGAACGCCGTCCCAAGCAGTTTCCCGCGCCATGGCCGCCAGACCGTCGACGCCGCTGCCGCGACCCAGACGCATGATGAAGGTCTCGGCGACGTCATCACTGGTGTGAGCGGAAACAAGGGCGTCGATGCCGTGGGCGCGGACATGTTCGGCCATGAGCGCATAGCGCGCGCCGCGCGCCTCTTCCTGTGAAGCGCCCGGCCGGGCTTGCGTCCAGGTGAGGATCTGGTGCGGCATGCCCATCTTCGCCGCCTGCGCGCTCACCCATTCCGCTTCATCACGTGAGCCAGCGCGCAGCCCGTGATCCACTGTGAGCACCAAGAGTTGCAGAGTATCAGCCTGCGCCCGCGCCCAAGCACAGGCCAGATGCATCAACGCCACACTGTCGCCACCGCCGGAGACAGCAAGCGCCACGCGCTTGTAGCGCGCAAGCGGCGCGAATAACACATCAAGTTCGGAGGGCGTGAGCACGCCAGGGCACCATGCAAAAAGCCGCGTTGCCTGCGCGCTAGCCGCAGCCGGACCGGCTGCGTTCGTCGATGACCCGCTCCCGGAAACTTTCGGGCTTGCCGTCCAGACGGCCATCAAGGCGGCTGAGCGCATCGCAAGCGGATTCAGGCCGCTCCAACCGGCGCAGCACAATTGCCAGTTTGAGTAGCGTATCCTCGGATTTTTCACCGCTCGGGGCGGTGTTGTAAACCTTCACGAAGTTGTTCGCGGCCGTCACGTAATCGCCTTCGGCGAAGGCGGCATCGGCCAGCCAATAGCGGGCGTTATTCGCAAGCGGGTCATCCGGAAAGGTAGCGAGGAAGGTCTGGAAAGCGTCCCGCGCCGCCGCATAGTCCTGCGCTTGAAAAGCGTCATAGGCTTGCGTGAACATCGCCTGCGACTCTGGCTCTGCCGCGGCCATCGCCTCCGCGTCAACGTCGTCTTCTGGCCACGCCGTTGGCATGTCTGCCGTATCATCAGACCCGGACGGAGTTTGAACCGTGGTGGTGCCAAAACCGGTGTCCATGTCCGCGTCGGGCATGTCCATGGCCGCCATGTCGTCGTCGGAGGTGGCGGGCGCGTCGCCCATATCCGCGCTGCCATCCATCTGCTGGCTCATCGCGGATTCGAGCCGGTTCAGCCGCTTGACGGTTTCCGATAGCTGGGCGGAAAGCGCCTGGACCTGGATCTCAAGCTGACGCAGTTCCGGGCCGGGCTGAGCCGTTGCCGCGGGCGGTTCTGACTGTGCCGGCGCTGAGAATGGAACGTCTTCTGCCGGCGCGCCAAAGGAATCGCCAGCACTCAGCGGGTCGGACGACATCTGATCCGATGGGTTTCCGGTACCGTCGCCCGGCGCAAAGCTCTGCAAAGCTCCGATCATCGCGCGCATGTCGATGATGTTGTCCTCGATACGGCGCAGACGCTTCTCGATGTTTGATGGCGCGGTTTCCGAGGCCGCGTCCGCCTCCTGTGCGCGCGCCGGCGCGACAGCGCCCACAGCCGTGCCGAACAGTATCGCGATCAACAAGGCCGCGACGAAATTCACGGAATTAATCGGCATGATCTCAGATCGCTCCAACACGCCGCATATTCGCTCACCGTTGGCAATACCGCCTTGGGTGCGCGTCAATCACGTCAGGAATGCGGCAAAATCGCGTGTTGGTTGCGCTAATGCCACAGCGTTGTCAAGCCGCTCAGGGCAGGGCGACCGCAGCGCCGGCATCAATCAACAGGTTTCGCAGCAAATAGCGTTCGCCAAGCTCTCCGCTATTCGCCCGCACGCGCGTGAGCGTGAACCGGTCGCGCTCGCCATAGGCGCTGGCGCCAATCGGCGGGCGAAAACCGAGACCTTTACCAGTCTTGATGGCGTAGTGCTCCGCCAGCCCGATAAGCACTTCGCCAACGATCGTGCCGCCAACCGGGCCCAGGGTGTGGCCGCCGCCCGCGTCGCGCCCGCGATCCGTGCGGCTGTCTCGCGCATCCGCATATCGTGGATGGTCCAATGCCGACAAGGCATAAGCCTGCGAATCCGCGCCAAAGCCGGTCGGCCCGCCCATCGCGCGCGCCTCTTTAAGGACATAGTACCATAGCGGCGTGTCGCGGCCCACTGTCTCGCGCGTTGGCCGGTCCGGCGAGAGCACGTAACGCTGCCAGCGGTCGGCCTCGCCATCCACCTGCCGCGCGGCGCTCCACAGATACAAAGTGCCACGCTTACGCAGGCTCGGGACGACCTTCCCCGCGACCGCCTGACCGGAAGGCAAGCCCGCGCGAGCGCCGGCAATCAGGGTCGCCTCAGCCGCGCCGCCGCCATATCGGTCACTCTGTGCCGAAGCGAGGTACAGGTCGATCGGCCGCGCACGGTTGAAGCCCTGCGGCGGCTCGGGAAGGACGTCGACGAAATAGCGCCAATCGGCCAGCGCGTCTGGTTCCAAACCCCCTTGCCGCGACGAATTCGCGGAAAGCTCTCGCGGTGAAAACCGCCGAGCACGTTCGCCTTCGCGCAGACGATAGCGCGCGGCAATCTGGCTGTCGGTGAAACGGTAAGCCGCCAAGGCGAATTCATACGGAATGAAGGGGGCCTTGATGTCACCCTCATCGTCAAAGCCGGACGGGAAGAACACATCGCGGCCATTCGAGATGATATCCTTGGCGCGTTCCTCGCCGATGAGGCGCGGCAGCATGTCCTCGACGATGACGCGGTGATAATAATGGATCACCGTTTCGCGGGCGTCCTCGAACAACATCTGGCGCTTGGCTTCGGGCAGTTGGCGGGCCAGCTCGGCATTGGTGCACTCACCGTCACAGTAGCGTTGCTTGTCGCGGGCGAAATGCCGCTCGATGAGAAGATCAGCCGCACGATTATGCAACTCGATCAGGGTGGCCTGGAGCTGCGTGACGAACATGTGCCCCGCCGGCGGTACATGCCGCGACAGCGCGTAACGCTTGCCGGCCTCGCTCAGTCGCGCACCTGTGCGTATGTAGGGGAGATAAAAGCGCTCGGGGTTCGCTTGCGGCCCGCCGCCATAAATGATGTCGAGGTCCAGTTCGGCTGAGACCCGCCGGGCGCGATCACTGTCGTTCAGCCAGGCGGCCAGCATGCGGTCAACGCCCAGGTCCGCCCCGACCAGCTGGGCAAAAAACGTATATCCGGCAGGGATTTCGCTCACCCGGCGCGCGCCCGCAGGCTCGGTCATCGTCCCGGCAAGTTCGCGCAAGCCGGACAGGCTCGATCTCGCGTTCCGGTTGTCGCGCTCGCGCCAGCGTTGCTCCGGCCGTTGATCGGGCATGGGCGGGTGCTCAAGATAGCCCCGCGCTCGCCGCCGGTCCGGTTGATACGCCATCGACGGGCGCTGATCCAGCTCATAACCCTGCGTTTGCCGCTCGTCAGGTTCATAACGGGGTGCTCGGCGCGGGCTTGGTTCGCGCCAGCTGTCAGCCTGCGGCGGCTCGGCACGGCGCGGCCCGGAGCGCGGCTCAAACCCGGCGCTGTCACGACCTTGCGGTATCACGAGTTCCTGGCCGACGCGCAGAGTCGTCGGATCATCAATGCGGTTCGCGCGCTGAAGATCTTCGACTGTCACGTCATAGCGCTCGGCGATGCGGAACAGCGTCTCGCCGGTTTCGACCCTGTGGCGCTGGCGCTCCCCGCCGCGCTGTGGCTCTTGGTCTTCCTCCCGCCATGCCCGGCGCGTGTCCACCCGCGATGTCGTTCCGCGCGGCTCCATGCGCCAATCCACGTCGCGCGCGGTCTCCTGGTGCCCGTAACGGTCGGCAAAAACCTGTGCGGGCGCCTGGGCACTGGCGGACGGCATCGCCCCGGCCATCAACACCGCCGCTAACCCGCCAATCCGGCACGCACGTTTTCTGCCAGCCCGCGCCAATGCGCTGCTGACACGGCAACCCCACTGGATCCTCATCGCCTCCATGTGCCCCTGATGTTTACGCAGGTTACTGAAACCTTGATGTTGGGCGGCATTAATGAAGCGAAAATTAAATTCGAATTGTCGGCGCCCGGTTCACGCCGCGTTAGTTAAAAGTTTATTAACAACCCGTTGCGTACATCCGTTTTTCCGCTGCCTGCGGGGCTTGTGCCCGGTGTGGTACGTGGTAAGACGTTGGCGAAATTGACGAGGAGCTTTCAGGTCATGCTGAACCCGACGCGCCGTCAGATCAGTGGACTCTGCGCCGCTGTTCTCCTCATCGCGGTCACACTCGCCCTGGTTTCATCGCCACCTGTCCGCGCCGACGACGATTTTTCCCGCTGGCTGCAGCAGTTCCGCGCGGACGCGGCGGCCCGCGGCATTTCTCAGGCCACACTGGATAGCGCCCTCAACGGATTGAACCCGGACCCCGACATTCTGGAAGCCGCCGACAACCAGGCCGAGTTCGTCAAGCCGATATGGGAATATCTCGATAGCGCGGTCTCGCAGGCGCGCATCAGCAAGGGCAAGGCGCAGCTTTCGCGCTACGCGGAGCAGTTCGCGGCGGTCGAGGCGAAATACGGCGTGGATCGCCACTACCTGGCTGCCATCTGGGGCATGGAAACCAGCTACGGCTCATTCATGGGCGGCAAAAGCGTGATCCGCTCGCTGGCGACGCTGGCCTACAAGGGCGAACGCACCAATTTCGGGCGCACACAGCTGCTTGCGGCGCTGCGCATCATTGAGAATGGCGACATCGACGTGGCCAACATGCAGGGTTCGTGGGCCGGCGCGATGGGCCACACTCAATTCATCCCCACGACTTACCTTGAGTATGCGGTCGACTTCACCGGCGATGGCACGCGCGACATCTGGCGCGCCATTTCGGACGCGCTCGCCTCGACGGCGAATTTCCTGACGGAAAAGGGTTGGAATACCGGCGAGACCTGGGGTTACGAGGTGGCCCTGCCCGACGGGTTCGACTATGCGCTCGCGGATGGGCGCACCCGGCGTGATCTGGCGGCTTGGGCGAAACTTGGGATCAAGCGCCCCAGCGGCCGGCCGTTTCCGCGACCCTCCGATCCGGCCAAGCTTATCGTGCCGGCGGGCGCCAAGGGGCCAGCCTTCCTGATGATTAATAACTTCGACGTGATCAAGCGCTACAATAATGCAACGGCTTACGCGCTGGCCGTCGGGCATCTGGCTGATCGGCTCATGGGGTTCGGCCCGATTCAGCAGTCCTGGCCGCGCGATGAACAGCCTCTGGCGCACAGCGAGCGCAAGGAGCTGCAACGTTTACTGGCCGGCATGGGTTTCCTGCGAGGCAAAATCGACGGGATCATTGGGCCGAACACGCGGGCGGCGGTGCGTAAATTCCAGCGCGCGCGCAACATGACGCCGGACGGGTTCGCGACCAAGCGTCTGCTTGAGACGATGCGCGCGGCGCAGGCTGGATAAGCCGCATCCGCGTTTTGCCGCATTTTTTCGCCAGGTGTTTCAGTATGAGACGACAGCGTCGAGTGGGATCACGGTTCAAGGTCTGGAGCAGCGTCTGGTGCTTACTGGCGTTCGTCGCCGCATTGGCCACCGGTCCGGCAAACGCACAAGATGGCGATGCGCCGTTCGTGCCCGCCTGGACCCAAAGCTATATCAACCCCTTCCCGCAAACCGACAAGTATCGGCTCTACGTCATGGGCGATTTCCTCGCCGCGGGGCTGGTCAGTGCTTTGCCCGAGGCGCTTGACGAGTCGTCCACCGTCGAGATCGAACAGGAGACGCGCAATAACAGTGGGTTAGCGCGCCCCGATCGGTATAACTGGTCTTCACGGATCGATAGCCTGCTCGGCGATGGCCCGATGCACATTGCGGTGATCATGCTCGGCGCGAACGATATGCGCCGCATTCGCACTTCTAGCGGCTTCGAGGATTTTGGCACCGAGGCGTGGGCGAAAGCCTATCGCATACGCATCGACTCCCTTGTCGAGAAACTGACAGCGGCGAAAGTGGCCGTTTACTGGATGGGTTTGCCCATCGTCGCGGATGAGGAAACCCGCGCAGGCTACGAGCAGATCAACGATATCATCCGCGAGCGCGCCTATCTCGGCGGCGTGAAATACATCGACGCCTGGAATGGGTTTGCCGACCAGTTCGGGAACTACAGCGCCTTCGGCCCGAGCGTGGCGGGCGTCACAAAGCGCCTGCGCGACAACAACGGCATCGGGTTTACAGCCGAAGGCAACCGGAAGCTGGCCGAATTCGCCGCTTCGGTGATTGAGCGCGATCTCGTCGCGGCGCGGCGCGAGCGCAGCATTCCGCTAGCGGGCGATTCGCAGCAGCAGGACAAGATCGTCGGGCGGTCGCAGGATCCTGATGAGGGCAGGCGGTCGCAAGCCGCAGAACGAAGCGAGCGGGCGCCGGGACTTCCCGGCCCGATCACGGCGCCCGCGGACAACTCTCGGCAAGACGAAGGCGGCGCAGACGGGAACGGCCGCGCCGTGTCGTTTTCCGATTACTCGCCACCGGGCGAGCAACTCGCCATCGACATCGGCAACGACCTCACGGCTCTGGCCACGATCTCACCTGCCAATACCCTCAGCGCGCGCGGCGCGCGCCAGCAGCTTCCTCTCTCGGAGCGCCTGTATTATCGCGTGCTGGTGCAGGGCGAAAAGCTCGAAGCGCCGCAGGGGCGTGTCGATAACTACGCCTGGGACGGCGGCTGACAGATCGCCGCTGTTGCATGAGCGTGCGGGTCGCTTGGCGGCTGGCGCACCCGTGCTGCACCCCTTAGACACAACTCGCAGCAAATCAAATGTAGAATTCTGACAGAAGGGCAATCATTAAAATATCAAGATTGAGCATCGGAAAGCGTAATTTGAGTTTCTCTAGTAGATATGTGCAAGCCGGGGGAGAGTAAAGCATATGTTGCGCAAGTTTTGCGTGGATCTTTCATATTCATTTCATTCCATTACAAGTATCTGGCGGATATACACGGTTGTCCAGCGCGCTGTAAATGTATTTGCGCTCGCACTGATCACGGTGCTTACCGTGGGCTGCATCCCCGGCGATAACGGCAATTCCGACACAGGCGGCGTCCCTGTCAGCAATGTTGCCGCGAAAAGCGCCCGGCTCGACTTCGGGCCCGGGGCGGCGGCGGGGTACGACGTCGAGACCACGGCAAGGGTCGTACAGACCAGCTTGTCCGAGGCATCGCCCGAAGCGGTTGCACCGGTGCAACCTGTCCCGGCGCGCACGGCGCTGAGCCATTTCTTCGACGCGTTGGCCGCGCTCGATCGCGGGGAACGCGACCGGCCGGTGACGATCCTTCATCTGGGCGACCAGCATATTGCCGCCGATCGCCTCACCTCAGAGTTGCGCAGACTGTTTCAGGCGCGTTTCGGCGATGCAGGGCGCGGTTTTATGGCGCCGGGACTTTTCCGTGTTGCAGGAGCCAAAATCACACGCACAGGCGATTGGCAGGTTGCCTCGAGCGCGGCCGGGAGCGCGGGCCCATTCGGGTTGAGCGGCGTGCGGCTGAGCGGGCGCAAGGGCGCGGCGATGACCGTGTCGATGCCGCGAGCGCCGTTCGATTGGGCCGAGATAACCTTTGCGTCGGGGCCGGAGACCGGACCAGTAAACGTGGCAGTGGATGGGCAAGGCGATACCATCAGCACGCGCACCGCGAACCCGACCTGGCAGCGCATCAAGATCA
>CAYFVF010000080.1:3236-7741 GCA_964346335.1 uncultured Hyphomicrobiaceae bacterium | reverse complement strand
TGGAGATCACCAGCCCGCCGGGCACGCGGTTCAGCCAGCGGTCGAGCGCTTCGTAAAGGTCCTTGCCGGCGGGAGACGCGGCGACCGCCGCACCCATCACGATGAACATCGGGATCGACAGCAGCGAAAACTCACCCAATCCCGCAAAAAACGTTTCCGCCACGCCGGGAAGCGCGCCCATGCCTTCGAAGGCGAACAGGTAGATTATGGCGGTCAGTCCGAGCGCGAACGCGACCGGCACACCCACGATCATGAGCACGATCAGTGTCACCGCGATCAACAGGCCGATAAGTTCGGGCGCCATGCGCTAATGCCCCTTTCTCGCGGCGCTGCCGGGCGGATCAACAAGTTCCGCCGCCGCATCGATGGTGGTGCTCTGCGCGCGCACGGCACGCGGCGTGTCGATGATCTCCGCGATCGCTTGAAGCGCGAGCAGACCGAAGCCCACCGGAAGCGACAGGTACGGGATCCATAGCGGGATCTCGGCGACCGTCTCCGACAACCAGTTGCCCGTCCAGGCCTGCCAGAAGTAATGCCCGCCCGTGACCGCCAGTATCGCGGCGAAGGCAAACGTGCCGAGGTTCGCCATCACGCGCAGGTAGCGGCGCGTGGCGTCGCTCGCCGCCTCCCACACCAGATCAACGCTGACATGCCCGCCGCGGCGAAGCACGTAGGGGCTGCCGAGCAGGGTCGCGGCGACGAGGGCGAAGATGACAGTATCGGTCTGCCAGGACGTGGAGCCGTTCAGGATGTAGCGGACGAACACCATCTGGCACACGATCAGGATCGCCCCGCCGATCAGGGCGGCGGCAACAATGCCGAAGAACACCGAAGTTGCGTTGACGACTCTGACGAAAGCGCGCACGCGGCCTCCTGGGAATTTGCAGCCCGGGCGCAGGATATTATTGGCGCACCTCGTGCGCCGCTGCGCTGATGACGAACCGTTCGAGATTGTTGAAAACGCGGTCGCCGGGGCGCGATTGATGGCAGCCCCGGCGATATCACGTCAGTCGACAGCAAGCGCCTTCTCGATCAGCTTTTCGCCGCCTTCAACGCCCTTGGAAAACTCGGCATAGGACGTTTCCTGCGCAATCTCGCGCCATTTGGCGGCCTGCTCCGCGCTCATCTCGACGACCTCGACGCCGGCTTCCTTGAAGGTGTCGACCATCGTCTGGTCGAGCTGCTTGGCCTGCTCGAAGAAGTACTCCTCGGACTTCTTGCCAGCGGCCATGATGGCCTCCTTCTGCTCGTCGGTGAGCGCCTCAAAGCTCTGCTTCGACATCAGGATCGGCTCATACATGAACCACAGCGCATGGTCGCCCGGCGCGGTCAGGCACTTGACCTGTTCATAGATGCGATAGGACACGAAGCTGCCAGAAGACGTATTGGCCGCGTCCAGAACGCCAGTCTGCATGGCGGTGTAGATTTCCGACGACGGCATCGAGGAGATCGACGCGCCTGCGCCCACCAGCATCCGCTCGAATGCCTTGCCGGCAGCGCGCGTCACCTGGCCCTGCATGTCTTCCGGTTCCAGAATGCACTTCTCTTTCGAGGCGAAGCCCCCGGCCAGCCAGGTATCGGCGATCACCATGACGCCGTCGTCCTCGATGATCTGCTTGACGTCGTCCATGAACGCAGAGTCGTTCAGCCGCGCCGCATGGTCGTGGTTCTTCACCAGGCCCGGCATCAGGGTGGCGTCGAACTCAGGATGGCGATTGGCCGCGTAAGCGAGCGGAAACGCCGAGATATCCAGCTGCCCGGTGGTGAGCGGCGCCCACTGCTCTTTCGGCTTGTAGAGCGAAGCGGAGGGATAAATGCGGACATTCAGGCCAACATCCGCCTTCTCGACTTCCGTCTTGATAATCTCCACCATCTTGTGGCGGACGTCATTGGTATTCCATTGGTGCGAAGCCCGCAGCGTCTGCGCCTGCGCGGCGCCAGCAATAAGCGCGAACGCGCCGACCGCCACGGCAACACTCTTCATGATCGTGGACATGAGACGTTTCCTCCTTGCAGTTATCAGGCGATATTCAACACGCCCTATCAGTTGTGTACATCAATCAGCGTAATGTATACAATACCTCATTAATAGCCGTCCGAGCTGCATGTGCGCCAATCGAGACCATTGACCGCACGGTCTTGCACGGAAAAGAGCGCGCGAGCGCTGCGCAGACGCCTCGGCCAGGATGACAGCACGGGGTTTTGAATCGACATGGCCAAATCGAATGCCGAACGCCTCCGGCTTGCGCTTGAACAGGATATTTTCCTGTTGCGGCTGCAGCCGGGCGACCGGCTGGATGAGGCCGGCCTGGCGCAGCGTTTCGGCACATCGCGCACGCCCGTTCGCGAGGCGTTGCGCCAGCTTGCGGCTTCGGGCCTCGTCGAAATACGCGCGCATCGCGGCGCGGAAGTCTCCCGGCTGAGCATCCCGCAACTCCTGGAGATGTTCGAGTTCATGTCCGTTCTCGAAGGCGTATGCGCCCGCTTCGCCGCGGAGCGCGCGAGCGCCAACGAACTCGAAAGCATTCGCAGCGCGCATGAAGACTGCCGCGAATGCGCCGAAGCCGGTGACGCGGACGGTTTTTACATCCTTAACACGACCTTCCACGAAGCCATCTACCGGGCGAGCCACAACAGCTACGCCGCGCAACAGACGCTTTTCCTGCGCAACCGCCTCGCGCCCTACCGCCGGTTCCAACTCCGTCGGAACAACCGCCCGCCGGAATCGTTCCGCGAGCATGGCGAGATCCTGGCTGCCATTGAAGCCGGCGACCCGGCGCGCGCCGAGGAAGTGACCCGGGCGCACATCAATGTGCAGGGCAGCAATTTCGCGGCGCTGGTATCCAGCGTGCCGCCGGAATATCTGAGCGCCACCGGCAGCATGGCGAAAGCTGGGGCCGCGTCCTGACCTGATCCGGGCGCGCACAAGACTGGCCACGACATCGGCAAGGAACACGCCAGCCAATGCCCAACGATAATCTCTACGCGATCTTCGCCAACCGATTCCCGAGCGCGGATGCGCTGGCCTTCGATCAACCCGCAACGGCGGACACGCCCGCCTTTCACGTGACCTATGGCGAACTGGTTTCGCTCACCGGGCAATACGCAAATGCGCTGAAGGCTCTGGGCGTGAAGCCGGGCGACCGCGTGTCCATCCAGGTGGAGAAGTCGGTGGCGGGCGCCGCGCTGTTCCTCGCGGTGCTGAGGATCGGCGCGATAGCCAACCCGCTCAACACGGCCTACACGCATGCGGAAATGGCGTACTTCATCGCGGATGCCGAACCCGCGCTCGTCGTCGTTCCGCCGGATAGCCGTAATGCCATCGCCGAAATCGCGGCCGAGCATGGTGGCACAGCCGTGGAGACCCTGGACAGTGCCGGCGCAGGCTCGCTTGCCGACAAGGCCGCGCGTGAACCGGCCGATGCGCCGACCGAACAGCGCGCTGCCGACGACACAGCCTGCATCATCTACACCTCCGGCACCACCGGCAAGCCGAAGGGCGCGATGATCACCCACGCCAATATCAGCACCAACATTCACGCGCTGTGGGAGGCGTGGCATTTTCAGCCCGGCGATGTCCTGCTGCACATCCTGCCGATCTATCACGTTCACGGGCTGATCGTGGCGATGGGCACCGCGCTTTATAACGGCTCACAAATCATCTGGCTGCCACGGCCCGATTTCGACCAGGTGATCGCGGAGTTGCCGCGCGCGAGCGTGATGATGGGCGTACCGACGCACTACACACGCTTGTTGGACCGCCCCGAACTGACGCGCGATCTGACCGCGCATATGCGCCTGTTCACCGCCGGGTCCGCGCCGCTGCATGCCGCCACCCATGAAGCTTTCACGGCGCGCACGGGCCACATGATCCTTGAGCGCTATGGCATGACCGAAGCGGGCATGATCGCCTCCAATCCGTATGACGGCGAGCGCCTGCCCGGCACGGTTGGCTATCCGCTGCCCGGCGTCAGCGTGCGAATCACCGGCAAGCAGGGCGAAACCCTGTCCGCGGGTGAAGTCGGTATGGTGGAGGCCAGCGGCCCAAATGTTTTCAAGGGCTATTGGAAACGTCCGGAGAAAACAGCCGAGGAATTCCGGGACGACGGCTACTTCATCACCGGCGATCAGGGCGTCTTGTCCGAGGACGGGCGGCTGTCTATCGTCGGCCGCGAGAAGGACATGATCATCAGCGGCGGCCTCAACATCTATCCGAAAGAGGTGGAGCGCGAAATCGACGCGCTGCCGGGCATCCGGGAATCGGCTGTCGTCGGCGTGTCCCACCCGGATTTTGGCGAGGGTGTCGTGGCGGTCGCCACGGTCCATGACGGCGAGACGCCGGACGAGCGCGCGGTGATCGATGCGCTCTCGGGGAAGCTGGCGAAATTCAAGGTGCCAAAACGCGTGATGTTTGTGGCGGATTTGCCGCGCAACGCCATGGGCAAGGTCCAGAAAAACGCGCTGCGCGAGCGGTACGCGAAACTCTTCACCGCCGACTGAGCGCA
>CAYFVF010000080.1:0-3136 GCA_964346335.1 uncultured Hyphomicrobiaceae bacterium | reverse complement strand
AGAAAAACGCGCTGCGCGAGCGGTACGCGAAACTCTTCACCGCCGACTGAGCGCAAATGGCTCGCTATCTCGGGGCGAGCACCATGATCATCTGGCGGCCTTCCAGCTTCGGCTCCGACTCGACCTTGGCGTAATCCTCGGTTTCGTCGCGGACTTTATGCAGCAAGTCCATGCCGAGTTGCTGGTGCGCCATTTCACGGCCGCGGAACCGCAGCGTGACTTTCACCTTGTCGCCTGCTTCGAAAAACCGGCGGATCGCACGCATTTTGACTTCGTAGTCATGTTCATCGATGTTGGGCCGCATCTTGATTTCCTTGACCTCGACGGTCTTGGTCTTTTTGCGCGCTTCGGCGGCCTTCTTCTGCGCTTGGTATTTATACTTGCCGTAGTCCATGATCTTGCAGACCGGCTTTTCGGCGTTGCCGGAGACTTCGACAAGGTCCAGGCCAGCTTCCGCAGCCTTGTCCAGCGCTTCAGGCGTATCGACAAGGCCGAGATTTTCGCCGTTCTCGTCGATCAATTGGACTTGGCTCGCCTCGATGGCGTCATTGATGCGCGGGCCCTCTTCGCGTTGGGCGGGCCGCTTGAAAGGTCGGCGTGCTATGGTTGCAATCTCCTGCGTTGTTTTTGCGGTTCTGAATGCAAAAGCCCCGTCTCCTTCATCGAAAAGACGGGTTCCTTGCCTTTGAGACTCTATTTATAGAACCAAGCCTGCGCCGAAACAAGCCGAGAGCAACCAGTGACGGGCAACCGGGGCAATTCGGTGCGCGGTTGTCGGCGCGCGACAACAATCCGGAGACCGGGAACAAGGGGGACAAGATGAGCGATCAGGCCATGGCGCGGGCGCTGACCTTTGCGGGCGCGCTGCCTTTTCTCGCCGCGGTGGCCGCCGTGGCGTTCGCGCCGGTGTGGGCGAGCGCGGCCATCTGGCAAGCGGTCATCGGCTATGGCGCGGTGATCGCGAGTTTTGTCTCCGGCATCCATTGGGGGCTGTTCGTGTACCGGGATGGCGCGATGCCGCTCAACCTGTTCATATCCAGCAATGTCTGCGCGCTGGCGGCCTGGGCGGCGCTGCTGGTGCCGTCGCTGACCAGCGCGCTGGCGCTGTTGCTTGCGGTGTTCGCGGCGCTTTTCGTGATCGACCATGCCCTCTGGCGTGCTGGCGCGCACGCGGCGTGGTTTTATCAGCTCAGGGCAATCATCACGGGGATCGTTCTGGCCGCGCTCGGCGTACTTCTTGCTATGAGTTGAGGAAGTGCATGTGACTATTGCGATCATCGGCGCAGGGATTGCCGGCGTGGTGCTTGCGCGGCGGCTGCGCGAGGCGGACCACGCCGTCACGATCTTCGAGAAGTCGCGCGGGGCTGGCGGGCGCATGGCGACGCGGCGCGCGCACGGCATGGCGTTCGACCATGGCGCACCGTGTTTCACCGCCCAGACCGAGCGGTTCCGCGCATACTTGGAGCCGTTGATGGCCGATGGATTGGTCTTGGCTTGGCGCGGGCGGTTCGCCGGGATGGGTGCGGAGGATCGCTTCGTCGCCGCTCCCGCCATGAACGCGCTGGCCAAGGCGCTGGCAGACGGCGTGGAGGTGCGCACGCAGACACACGCCGCCGCGATCACTGCGCCGCACGTGCTGCATGACGCCGACGGGGCGGCGCTGGGCCGCTTCGACTGGATCATCAGCACCGCGCCGGGACCACAGACGGCAGCGCTTTTCGGCGAACGCGCGCCAGTCCCACTTGCGCCGGAGCAGATGACCGCCGCCTTCACCACCATGCTCGGCTTCGCGGAGGCGCACGATCCCGGCTGGGACATGGCGGAGTTCGATGATCCGGTCATTGCCTCGATCATGCTCAATTCGGCAAAGCCGGGACGCGAAGGCTCTGGCGCAGCCTTTGTCATCCATGCCCGCAGCGATTGGTCGGAGCCGCGAATAGACGAAGCGCCGGACGCGGTCCAGCCGCTCTTGACGGAGGCGTTTACCCGCCTCACCGGGGTAGACGCGCAAGCGGCCACCTATGCCGAGACGCATCGCTGGCGCTACGCCCATGCCAATGACGGTATTCCCGGCGGATACATCCTCGCGCCCAATGCCGGCCTCGCGGCCTGTGGCGACTGGTGCATGGGCGGCGGCGTCGAGGCCGCTTTCACCAGCGCGATGCGCCTCGCCGACGCGCTTGTTGGCTAACCACTTTTGTCCGGAAACAACTCGGCCAGGGTCTCACGCGCGGCCGCGCAAACGCCGCGCTCGGTTATGAGGCCCGACACGAGCCGCGCGGGCGTCACGTCGAAGGCCGGGTTGGCCGCCGGGCTGCCCGGCGCGGATATATCGACCGTCACGACCTCGCCACCTGATGTGCGCCCGGTCATCTGCGCGACCTCTTCCGCGCCGCGCTCCTCGATCGGGATGTCCGCGCCGCCCGCCAGCGTCCAGTCGATGGTGCTGCCCGGCAGCGCGACGTAAAACGGCACGCCGTTGTCTCGCGCGGCCAGCGCCTTCAGATAGGTGCCGATCTTGTTCGCCACATCACCGTTCGCGGTTGTCCGATCGGTGCCGGTGATGCACATGTCGACCTGGCCCGCTTGCATCAGGTGCCCGCCAGCATTGTCCGCGATGATGGTATGCGCAACGCCGTGCGCGCCGAGCTCGAAGGCCGTGAGTGCCGCGCCCTGGTTGCGCGGGCGGGTCTCGTCCACCCAGACATGGACTGGCAGCCCGGCATCATGCGCCATGTAGATCGGCGCGAGTGCGGTGCCCCAGTCAACGCAGGCGAGCCAGCCGGCGTTGCAGTGGGTGAGGATGTTGACGGTCTCGCCCGGCTTCGCTTCGGCGGCCTCGCGGATGAGTGGCAGGCCGTTCTCGCCGATCTTGCGGCAGGTCGCGACGTCCTCGTCGCACAGCACGGCGGCGCGGGCATAAGCGGCGGCAACGCGGGCCTCGCGCGGTTGATTGCGGACCACGGCAAGCATCTCGTCAAGCGCCCAGCGCAGGTTGATCGCTGTCGGGCGCGTGGCATTCAGCGTCTCGCAGGCCGCCTCCAGCGCCGCGTCCGAGGCATCCGCGCGCAGCGCCAGGCACACGCCATAAGCCGCCGTTGCGCCGATCAGCGGCGCGCCGCGCACCTGCATCGTC
>CAYFVF010000079.1:0-7811 GCA_964346335.1 uncultured Hyphomicrobiaceae bacterium | reverse complement strand
TGGCATGCTCAGCTTCTTGCGCGGGGTAAACAGTCCCATGTGCCATGTCTCGCTTGATGTTGTTGCCCAACTAAGAAGTAGGGCCAGAACCGCTCCATGCAAAGCGTGCGGGCCATCACTTTCATGTTGACCCGTTCCACACCCCGGCGCACTTTGCTAATCGCTTCGCTCAATTGGCGATGGAGACGGGGTGATGGCGCAAGCAACAGCATCTGGCGAGGTTCCGGCTTACACGCACGGGCGCGGGCTGCGCGTCGTGCTGAGCATCGGCTTTTTCCTGTTCCTGCTTTTTGTCATCAACGCGGGCGCAGGGGCGGTGTGGCTGGCCACGCGCAATTTGCCCGGCACGGCGGCCGTTTTCGGCGTCATGTTCCTGATCGGACTGGTCATCCTGCTTTACATCGGTATCTTCCTGTTCGCTGCGGCGCATACGCGCCTGGAACTCGGCGAAGGTGTCGCGCGGATGGTATTGCCAAACTGGCGCGGGCCCATGCCATTGTTCCCGTATACCGAGGTCGAAATCCCCTATGACCAGATTGCTGCCGTCGAGACGCGCGGGGAGATCTATCGCTATCTCATCATGCCGACGCTCATGCGCTCGGTCAGCATCGTGCGCAAGGATGGCGAGCGCTTCACCTTGGGCTATATCCGGGAGAATACGACAGACCCGGCCGTTCCTTTCAACAAGGTGGCCCAACAGATCGCCGGGCGCGCGGGCGTGACAGTGAACAAGCGCGGCGTGGTCGATTGCGGCAACCGTTTCCGCGTGATGGTACAGGATGAGCCGAGCTGGGATGCATGGGAATGCAGCCCGGTGGATGTCGAAAAAGCGCGCAAGCAGGAGAAGTGGCTCTGGATACTCGCGCTGGGGATTGTCGCTGTGGTGGTGATCGGCGCGATCGTGTTTCAGATCGTGGAGCTTTACGGTCTCAGCGGCTGACAACGAGAGCCGCATCTGTTCCGGCTGGCCCGGTATGCGGCTCTATCCCTTTGATTTGTGGCGCGATTGATCCGAAAACCGGTTCGGATCCCGGATCAAGTTTCGGGACAGGCTTTTCGGATCGCGCGTTGGCTAATTCGTGTAAATATCCAGCCTCTTGCGCCGATACCCCAGCAGATAAACGAGCGCGCCCAGAATGCCCGCCACGATCCACGCGGGCGTCAGAAGAATTGTCGAGATGATCGGGTCCCAGAGAAATGGCGCAACGTGGCGTTCAATGCCCGCTTGGGCGGTGTTCAGGCTCGCCGGGTCGATCGAATACCAGTGCTCGCCGAGCGATGTGAACACCAGCCTGCCGTCATCCGCGAGAATACGCGTGCCGTCATAAACAAGCGCAACGACGGCAAGCAGCATCAGCCAAAGGCCGATCAGTCGGAGAATAAGCATATCGGGGTTCCTTCAGCGCGCCGAACCTTCCCGCACCTATGCGTGGTGTAAGCCTCTGATGTGTCGCGATCAAGGGGCATAAGACATGCCGCGTCGCCACGCTGCGAAGCGCAGATCGATGCAGAAGCTGGCGGCGCGCGTGCGCTATTGTCGTCCATGCGGCTGCCATGGTTCGGCCGCGCCTTGTCCGACCCGCAATCCGTTACGGAAGGCGTTTTCCACTTTCACGATCGCACTTTATCTGACGCACGATTCGTCTGGAAACGGGTTTCCAATTCCCGGATCACGCTATGAGCCTTGTCTTGTGCGCGCGCGCCGGATCGGTATATTGCGTGGTCCGCGCGGGCATGATTATCTGCCAGCCAGGTGTTCAGTGGAGGGGTGGCCGAGTGGTCGAAGGCGCACGCCTGGAACGCGTGTAGGCGGGCAACCGTCTCGAGGGTTCGAATCCCTCTCCCTCCGCCACCGTGACGTTTCCTAGTTTCCCCAGACATTCCAGAAAGTCCCGCAGATCAGGCGCTTTAGCGTCTCTGATCATCCCCTATCGCATCTTGGCATCCCCTTGCAGCCGCGATTTTGAGGTGGTAAATATGGGGGAAGACAAATTTTGGATGTGCGAGGGCATGATGCAGACCATACAGACACGGCAAGGCCGGAAGCGGCTGACTGATGCTCTGGTGCGCTCCGCGAAGAAGGGCAAACATTTCGATGGCGGCGGGCTGGGGCTTTATCTGCGGGTGGAAGAGAACGGCGCGCGCTTTTTCGTGCAGCGGATCACTATCAGCGGACGCCGGCGCGAGATCGGCCTTGGCGCGCCGCCAGTGGTGACGCTGGCGATGGCCCGCGAGGCTGCGCTCAACAACAAGCGGCTGGCGCGCAGCGGCATCGATCCAATTGCCGAGAAGAGGAAGAAGCGGGACGTGCTCACCTTCAAGGCCGCGACAGAGAAATTCCTCGCTATGCGCGTGAGCGCCCTCTCGAATGAGAAACACCGGAAGCAGTGGCGCGCTACCCTGGAGACGTACGCATTCCCCGTTCTCGGCGAAATG
The DNA here is from genome assembly GCA_964346335.1 of uncultured Hyphomicrobiaceae bacterium. Lineage (GTDB taxonomy): Bacteria > Pseudomonadota > Alphaproteobacteria > Rhizobiales > Rhodomicrobiaceae > Dichotomicrobium. Next base: position 5,375 of record CAYFVF010000079.1, on the reverse strand, counting down.
CACGTTACGGATATCGAGCCGCGCGACGTGGTGCGCGCCGTTCATCCGATCTGGCAGGACAAGCCCGAAACCGCGTCGCGGGTGCGTCAGAGAATTGAGGCGGTGCTGTCCTGGACCACCGCCGCCGGCCATCGCACCGGCGACAATCCCGCGCGCTGGAAGGGCAACTTGTCCGAAATGCTACCGGCGCAGCGCAAGCGCGGCGAAGATCGGCACCGGCCTGCCGTGGCATTGGAGGATGCACCGCGCTTTTTCGCGGCGCTGCGCACGCGCGACGGCATGGCGGCCCGCGCCCTGGAGCTGTGTGCGCTCACCGGCGCGCGCTCTGGTGAGGTCCGCGGCGCGACGTGGGACGAAATTGATCTCGACAAGGCCCTGTGGCGGATTCCCGCCAAGCGGATGAAGGCGGGCCGTCCACACACCGTGCCGCTGTCCGATGCCGCGCTGGCCCTGCTACGGAGCCTGCCGCGCATCGGCAGATCGAATCTGCTGTTCCCCGCAGAGGCGCGCCCGGATGCTTTCCGACATGGCGATGCTGCAGGCGATGCGCCGCATTCACGCGGCCGATATCGAGGCTGGCAATCGCGGCTTTGTCGATCCGCAATCGAAGCGCCCTGCCGTGCCGCATGGGCTGCGCTCCACCTTCCGGCAATGGGCCGCCGAATGCGGCTATGACCGGCACATGGCCGAGCTGCAACTGGCCCATGAAGTGGGCTCCGAGGTTGAACGGGCTTACCAGCGATCGGACATGCTGGAGCGCCGCCGCGAGATGATGGCGCGATACGATTCCTTCCTTCTCGGCGATGCGAAATCCTGAAAAGTCGGTGGGACAGCCGGGACAGATGGGACAGCATTGATTTCGTTGACGTTTTCCTGTCCCACCCGCGTCTGGGCCAGTGGGACAGGTGGGACCGGCTGTGCAATGATGCGTCCGCGAAGGTCCGCAAGCGTCTTGTTGAGGGGGGCGTCATGCCCGAAAACGCGAAGCCGAGCCGCCCGCATCTGCCGGCCAGGCGCGTGCGCAAGCTGGTGCGTATCGCGGCTTCGAGCCGCCGCAAGCCTCCCGATCCGAAAGCCTTCCATCAAGCCGTGAGAGTGGCGCTGGAGGCCATTCTTGCGGCGCAGGCGAAACCTATCGTGCTGCCGCGAAATGCGGCTGAGCGGCTGTGCCATCGTCGTAGGAGAGGCCGCCCGCTTGGCTCCGGGCGCTTGCGTGAGCGCGCCATGGTACAGGCCGCGCTGGAAGCGATCGCCTATGCGCCGCTGCCGCTCTACCGGAATGAGGCCAGCACGCATGGGATGAGCCGGTGCGACGCGATCGCAAGCGCGATGCGCAGCGCCGGATTTCGCAGCCTTGCCACCTATGACGCGGTCACAAAGGACGTGAAGGCGGTGATGCGAGTGTTGCGCGCGCACAGTGAAGAATGGCAGTCGATCGCCCGGCAGTTACGCGCCTTCCGCCGCGGGCTTCCTTCTTCCTTCACAGCCCTGGACCGGCTGCGATCCGCATTGATCGCCGCGCGTAAGCGCGAACACGGCGAATAGCACTGCACCGCGCCCGCTCAATGGCTGGGCTGGGGAATGCTCCGCGAAGGCTCCGGGATCGGGTTTCCGGCCGCGCTGGCCGCATCGATCCATGCGCTGATGGCGTCCTGCAGTTCCGCCACGGCTTCCTGACGGGTTTCGCCGAATGCCGAGCAGCCCGGCAGATCGGGCGCGATAGCGATGAAGCCCTGATCCGGCTCGCTCCAGAACACATGAGCCGCGTAGTGCTCGCCTTCGCTCATAACTCGTCTCCATACTTGTCGATCATCGCGATAAGCTGCTCGGCCTGATACGCGGGAATCTTGCCCTTGCGATCCTGAAAATTAAGGCCCACCGGCTCGCCGGGCCGGCTGAATGCGCGGTGACTGCCTTTGCCGCTGGAGTGCTCGAAACCTAACCATACCGCAATCTGGCAGGCGTCGGCAAAGCGCACGTCCTTCGGGTTGTTCCGCACTGCCGAGATGAGCTTGTCGCGCCTACTCATTTTTCCGCATCGCCGCGCCTGAGCCGCACGCCAGGCCCGCCGCCGTTCGCCTGGATGAACTCGACATGCGGCGCGAGCGCCTGGCGGATTGCTTCAAGGGTGCTCGCCTTGGCGTCCGCGCCGTTTTCGATCCGGTTGATGGTGTTCGCGGTGACGCCGGATTTGGCCGCGAGATCGCGAACGGTCCAGTCCAGGGCGGCCCGCGCCATTTTGATTTGAACCCGGTTCATTGGTTTTTTATCCAAACGCGCGTTGACAGAATGCATGTTTCATCCCATTCTGTCTTGGCATTGTACAAGTGCAGGAGGACAAAGCAATGGCGAAACTGCCCAGCACAAACGACGACCAGAAACGCCGCCTCGAGGAAGCCCAGCGGCATCTTGCCGCCGCCGCCCGCGCGATTGACGGGGCAAGCCTGAATATCCGCAATGCGCTTTCCGGCATGAGCGGCAGCACGACCCCGCGCCAACCTCGAAAAGGAGACGCCACCGATGACTGACAGACTGAGGGCCATCCATCATGACTTCGGCGAGGCCATCGCCGATCTGGGCAGCAGCCTGCACGCCGCCAGGCGTCTGGCCGAAAGCCTCGATGCTGATACGAGCGACACCGCACGGGCGCTGATCTGGGCACTCCACAAGGCTGAGGCCGAGGCCCGGAGAATCGACCGGCTGCATGACGATCTGGACATCGCGATCATGCAGCCGCCGAAAGCCGCTGCCTGATGTTCATGCCTGCCGGCATTGCGTCCGGCAGGCCCTCATCCCTGCTCGCTTCCCGGCATTCCTGCACGTCAAAAACGGCACTTGTCGCGCCTTTTTAAAAAGCGGCTCTGCAAGCCTCTGAAATAATTGATGAAACCGGCAGATTTAAAGTCCCACCTATTTTTCTCGGCGGTCTGGGATGCTGTCGGCGTCGAGTGGATCAGCATGGAGGACGCGATGAGCGAGCGGCTGTTGAGATTGCCAGAGGTGATGACGCGCGTGGGAGTCAGGAGGTCGACTCTCTATCGCGAGATGGAACGGGGCACCTTCCCGAGGCCGCGCAAGATTGGCCGCGCCAGCGTGTGGCCAGAGTCGGAAGTGGAAGCGTGGATCGACTCGCTGTCGGAGCGGGGCGGGGAGGATAAATCGCGATGAGGGCCGAATCAAAAAGCGGCCCCGGCGCGCCACACGCCGGAAGCCGCAATCATCATCGAGCACAGCCAGAAATATTCCAAGACAGCCCTGATGGCAAGAGCCTGACGGCACGTCTCGGCGGCCGTTGGCACGGCTCTTATGGCGTCGCGGCCTGCCCAGTCTGCCAGCCCGAGCGCCGCCGCGATCAGGCCGCGCTTGTGATCTCAGATGGCGACCATGGACGGCTGCTGCTCTCGTGCAAGCGGGCCGGATGCGCATTTCTCGATATCCTCGCCGCCGCTGGCATCAGGCCCGGCGCGGTGATGCGCCCAGACCAGCGGACGCGGGCACAGGTGGAGGAAGGGCGGAATGCCGATGCGCAGCGCAAGGCGCGGCTGGCGCGCCGGCACTGGGCCGAGTCACTGCCGATCCAGGGCACACTCGCCGAGCGCTACCTGCGATCCCGCGGCATCACTGGGGTGCTGCTGGGCACGCTGCGCTATCTCCCACTCGCCCTTCACGGCCCCTCTGGACAGCGATTCCCGGCCATGGTGGCGCTGGTCCGGGGCGGCCCCGGATCCGCCATCCACCGCACGTTTTTGCGGCCTGACGGCATGGGCAAGGCCGAGGTAGTCACGCCGCGCCTCGCTCTGGGGCAAATCCGGGGCGGCGCGGTCCCGATTCAGCCCGGCCGGGGCAGGCTCGCCGTCGCTGAGGGAATCGAGTCGGCCCTGTCCCTCGCCCGGATGCTCGGGCCGGACTGGGCTGTGTGGGCGGCGCTGTCCACTGCCGGGATGCGCGCGCTGATCCTGCCCCGCCCGCCCGGCGCGCTCCTGATCGCGCCGGATGGCGATGATGCCGGGCGCGCCGCTGCGGATGCGCTTGCCCGCCGCGCGCGGGGATGGCGGGTGGCGCTGCGGCTGCCGCCCGACAGGCGGGACTGGAATGACGTCGTGCGGGAGGCGGCACCATGCGCGTGATCCATGCCAGCACGATCTGGAGCCAGCGTGATCAGGCCGGCAGCGGCCTCCCCTCAGGATTCCGCATTGCCGATGACGGGATTCATCGCCGTGAGGGGGAGCGCTGGCTCTGGCTATGCTCCCCGCTGCGGGTCCTGGCGCTGCCACGTGACGGCCACGGCGCTGGATGGGGCCGGCTGATCGAGGTGATCGATCCGGATGGGAATCGCCATCTGTGGCCAGTCCCGGCACGCTTGTTCGCCAGCGACGGCAGCGAAATTATCGCCCAGCTTCTGGATCTCGGCTTGCAGATGGCGACCGATCGCGGGTCGCGCCTGGCCTTTCTTGCGCTGCTCCAACGCTGGAGGCCGGAGGCGCGGGCGCTCACCACCGCACGGCTGGGCTGGACCGACGACGCCGCATCAGCGTTCGTGCTGGGCAGCGGCGAAGTGATCGGCGGAGCGGGGGCTGAGGCCCTAGTATTTCAGCCGGACGGCGCGGTGCCCGCAGCCGCCTTGGAGATGCGGCCGGCCGGCTCGCTGGAGGAATGGCGGGCTGAAGTGGCGGCGCTGTGCGTCGGGAATCCGCTCCTGATTCTGGCGACCTCGCTGGCCTTCGCCGGGCCGCTACTGGAGCCGCTCGGATTGGAGGGCGGCGGGCTGCACCTGCGCGGCGAGTCTTCCAGCGGCAAGACGACGGCGCTTCGGGCGGCTGTCTCAGTCTGGGGCGCGCCGGGATTCCTGCAGACATGGCGCGCCACCGCGAACGGGCTCGAAGGTGTCGCCGCGGCCTGCAATGGCTCAGTGCTCGCGCTTGATGAAATCGGCGAGCTGGCCGGCCGTGAAGCCGGAGCGGCGGCCTACATGCTCGCCAATGGGCTGGGCAAGGCCCGCGCGGATCGTTCTGGGCGCAGCCGTCCGCCGGCGCGCTGGCGCGTGCCTATCCTGTCCACGGGCGAGGTGTCTTTGGCCGACCGGATCGCCGAGGCCGGGGAGCGGCCCCATGCCGGACAGGCCGTGCGGCTGCTGGACATTCCCGCAGATACCCGCGCGCACGGGGCCTTCGACGCCCTGCACGGTGCGTCCGGCGGCGCGGGCTTCGCCGATCGGCTGAAACGCGCCGCGGCCTCCTGCTACGGCACCGCCGGCCCAGCTTTCGTCGCGGCGCTGATCAAAGATTGCGAGGCAGCGCTCTCAGTGGCTCGTGACGCCATGGACGCCTTTCGAGTCACGGTCATCGCCGAGCATGGGCTCACCTCTGGCGATGGGC
>CAYFVF010000078.1:2928-7834 GCA_964346335.1 uncultured Hyphomicrobiaceae bacterium | reverse complement strand
GCCGGTCGCCCGGCGTGTCGAACAGGTAGTGCAGCGCCACGGTCAACTCGACGACACCAAGCCCCGCGCCGAGATGCCCGCCCGTGACGGACACCGCGTCGATCGTCTCCGTGCGCAGTTCATCGGCGAGTTGCCGAAGGTCGTTTTCGTCCAGTCTGCGCAGGTCTTCCGGGGTGTGGATCTGGTCGAGAAGCGGTGTCTTGCTGTCTGAACTCACGATGATTGCGTCCCTAACGCGATTGTCGCGGCGGTTGATGCGGTGCCGGGGCCGCCGCCGTCACGATTTACCATCTCCGCCGGTGGGGCGGTAAAGCGGCACTGTTGACGTTGAGAAATATGCATCATTGCGTTTGCTGGATTATCGCTTTTCGCCCGTCTCACGCAATTTTATTCCACATCGAGCGGCTGTGCACCTGTAGGTTGGCCATCTTCGCCGAGATTGATCTTGTCCACCTTCGCCTCCGCGCGCTGCAGAAGTTGGTCGCAGTGATCGCGCAGCGCCTCGCCGCGCTCGTATATCGCGATGGACTTTTCCAGTTCCACGTCGCCCCGCTCCAGCCGACCGACGATCTGTTCCAGTTCCTTCAGCGCCTGCTCGAAGGACATGTCCTTGATGTCCGCGTTCGCCGCCGCTTGTTGTTTCGCCATCGGCCTTGCCCCTCAAGTGTGAATCGCAGCCGGCTCATGCCACCTCAAGACGCGTACTCCATCAGTTCGCGCAGATGCGCCGCGGTCGAGTGCGCCAAGCCACCCAGATCATAACCGCCTTCCAGCATCGAGACGAGTCGTCCGCGCGCGTGCTGGTGCGCGACATCGAGCAGCCTGCGCGTGGCCCATGCGAAGTCCGCCTCCGTCAGCGCCAACCCGCCGACGGGATCGTCCCGGTGCGCGTCGAAGCCCGCCGAGATGATCAAGAGGTCAGGCGAAAAGTTGTGCAGTCCTGGCAGGATACGGCTCTCGAAGGCCTCTTTGAAGTGGTCGCTGTCGTCACCCCGGCGCAGCGGCGCATTCACGATATTGCCCGCTGCGCCTTCCTCGTACAGCTCACCCGTGAAGGGAAAAAGGGGCATCTGGTGCGTGGAGGCATAGAATAGATTCGAATCTGACCAGAACATATGCTGCGTGCCATTGCCATGATGCACGTCAAAATCGACCACGGCAACGCGATCCATGCCATGCACCGCGCGGGCGTGGGCAGCCGCGATCGCCGCATTATTGAACAGGCAGAAGCCCATGGCCTGGCGCGTCTCGGCGTGGTGCCCTGGCGGGCGCACGGCGCAGAACACGTTGCGCGCCGCCCCGCTCATCACCTGGTCGACGGCCATAACACCAGCGCCCGCCGCGCGCAGAGCCGCCTCCAGGCTGTCGGGCGACATGATCGTATCGCCGCCATCGACCTCGACCTGCCCGCTTTTTGGCGCGATCCGCTCCAGCGCCTTGATGTAGTCCGGGCCATGCATTCGCGCGAGCGCCGCCTCGTCCGCAAGCGGCGCTTCCTCCCGGTCGAGAAACTGGAAGCTCTCGTCTTCCAGCACCTGTTCGATCGCGCGCAGACGGTCGGGCCTTTCAGGATGGCCAAAGCCGGTATCATGTTGCAGGAAAACCGGATGCGAGATCAGCAGAGTGGGCATGTATCTAGGGTCCGCCGCCTTGGTCTTTCGCGTGTGTGGTTTCACCGGCCCGGCGCGGCCAGCGGCGCGGGCGGGACGCTGTCCTCGGGCACGAAAAAATCCGGCGTCAGGTCGACCGCCGGGTCGATCCGGTAGCGATCAAAATCATGCACCCCGTGCTCGGAGAGCAGCGTATCGTCGATACAGAAGTGTCCAGTAAATTCGCGCGCGGGCTTCGTCAGGATCACGTGCGCGGCGTCCGCCACGATCTCCGGGGTCCGGCTGGCGCGCATCACCTCTTCCCCGCCAACGATATTGGCAATCGCGGCCGTGGCGATCGTGGTGCGCGGCCACAGCGCGTTCACCGCGATGCCGAGCGGCTTGAGTTCTTCAGCCAGCCCGAGCGCACACAGGCTCATGCCGTATTTCGCCAGCGAATAGGCCAGATGACCGGCGAACCAGCGCGGTTTCATGTCGAGCGGTGGCGACAGCATCAGGATGTGCGGGTTTTCCGAGCGGCAGAGATGCTCGATGCAGTATTTCGAGACCATGAAAGTGCCGCGCGTGTTGACCTGGTGCATCAGGTCGAAGCGCTTCATCTCGGTGCTCGTCGTATCCTCCAGGCTGATCGCGCTTGCGTTGTTCACACAGATGTCGATGCCGCCGAAGGTCTGCGCCGTCTGGCTGATCGCGGCCTTCACCTGGCCCTCGTCGCGGATGTCGCAGATGATCGGCAAGGCGTTGCCACCGGCCTTCTCGATCTCCAGCGCAGCGGTGTACACCGTGCCCGGCAGCCTCGGATGCGGCTCCGCCGTCTTGGCGGCCAGCGCCACGTTCGCGCCATCACGCGCGGCGCGCAGGCCGATCGCCAGGCCGATCCCGCGGCTTGCGCCCGAAATGAAGACGGTCTTGCCCTGGAGCGTCGTCATGCGCGCCATCCCTTGGACGTATCCCGCGCCGAGGATTGCTGTTCGGGCCCGCACACGGTCACGCGTTGCGGCGCTGCACTGTCACGTCTCGGCGAATGCGTTTCCTCGAACCACCGCATGTTTCGTGTTGTATGCGGTGCAGCCCTGACATTCAGGTTACAGATTAAAGCGCGCGCTGCAACCACGATGTCCGCGCGCGGCGGGCCTCGCGGCTCAGTTGCGAAACACCTCGAAGAAGGAGTCGCGCTCGCGCCGCGGCGGACGTGGCGCTTCACGCATGATCTCGCGGCGGGCATCCTCCACGACTTGCGGGTCGTCCAGCCGCGCACCCGGCGTGTTGGAGGCTGCGGCAGGCGGCGGGTCCGGGCGTTCGGCGGCTTGCGCGGCTCCAGGGCCCGGGCCGGGCGCGCTTTCCGCGGCGGGAGTTTCCTCGATCTCGGTACTGAAACCGGGTAGCGGATCAGGCGATTCCAGCAGCAAATCGGGGGCCAGTGGCTCTGGCTCAGCCGTGCCGGATTGTGGCGGTTGCGCATCGCCATCCGGGTCGGCAGGCCGATCGGCGCGCGGCGGCTGGGCGGCATCACGCGCGCGGCGCAGCTCTTCCAGGCGCTCGACATTGCGCTCCACCCGGCTGACCGTGAGGTATTGCTCCAGATTGTCGGCGTCGAGGCGCGGCTCTAGCGCGCCAAAGTCGCGCAACCGCCCGTCAAAGAGAACCCGCAGTTCCGGAAGGGCAAGGCCATCCAAGTTGGCGCCCACTGACCACCGGCTGGTCAGGCGCAATGTCGTCAGGTCAAGCTGCGCGCGCGCTTTCACCGGCTCGCTGTCTCGAGCGGTCGGGATTGATGTCTCTGGCATCCGCAACGCGCCATCGGCGATGCGCAACGCGGTTTGTGCGCCTTCATGGGCGAAGCGGCTCGTTCGCAACGGCTCGGCGAGCCGCTGGGCAATCGTATCCTCGGGCTGTACTTCGGCCGACAAGTAATTCTGCGCGGTGCGCGCCACGACCTGCGGATCCAGTCCGCGAATTTCGCCTGGCCCCAGGCTCAGCCGCCCATCGCCCGACATCACGGTCATCAGGCCGCGTGGCGAAAGGCCTTCACTGCTTGCGCGAAGCTCGACATCCGCCGTCCCGCTCGCGAGCGGCCCCCCGTCCGCGTGCGGCAGTTGCGCCAGATCCAGTCCTGTCACGCCCATCTCGCCCTCGAACACCATGCGCCCGCGCGCCGGACGCAGCGCCGCGGAAGCGGCGGCCTCGCCGCCATAAAGCCGGCCCATCAGTGTCGGCACGCGCACCGCGCCATCCGCAACGCGCGCCATGAGCGTGGCATCACGAAAGCTGAGACCGGGCCCGATCACCAGTTCATCCGCCGCAAGCGACAGGTTGCCGGTCATCCGGCGCAACGCATCGAACGCAAACGGCGCATCCGGCCACGCGGTGTCTTCGTCCGCGCGGCGGCGCTTCAAAATCAGCGCGGCGACGCTGCCGAGATCGAAATGTTCGGCGTTGAGGTTCATCTCAACATCCGGCACATCGCCGGAAACATCCACGCGCGCCTCGCCGCTCACGCGGTGGCCATCGAGCTGAAAATCGATCGCGCGCGCGGTGTAAAGGTCTCCGCTGCTTGAGATCGCCGTGGTGAGCTTGAGCGGCCTGTCGGCCTCCGGGCCGGCGGACACTCCGGCCAGCGCGAGTGCCTGGTCGGCCTGTTGCGCGTCCAGCGTGATGTCGCCTTCGAGACGAAGCGTGTCAGGCTGCGCCGTCCCGTCAAAAGCAAACCGCCAAGCGCCACTCTCCAGCGACGCCGTCCCGCTCAGCGGTTCACCCGGCGCTCCAGTAAAGTCCGCCGCCAACCGCGCCGCGCCCGTGGCGTCATCGAGGCTCAGCCAGCCCGAAAGCCGCGGCGTGACCTGGCGCGCCAGCCCGCGCAGCGTCGGGTTCTCTCCGCGCAGGGCAAGGTGATAGCGGCCTTCGCCATAAAACCGCGCGTCGGCCGTCAAGCCGGTTTGCCCGGCTGTGCCGTCCACCCGCATCCAGACGCCGTCTTCAACGGCGCTGGGGCGCAAGCTCGCGCTCAGGTTCAGCGGCGTAGCCGCGCGCAGCCGCGCCATGTGCGGCGCCAGCCAGTCGCGCGCGCCGGGGATCATGCCGGCGGCATTGGCGACCTGCGCCGCATCGCGCGCGGCGAGACGCAATTGCATTTGCGGCGCGCCTGCGTCTTCGGTGCGCGGATAACGGCCGCTGCCGGATACCTCGAACCCGTCGCGCCCGCGCATTGACAGCGTGTCTACCGCAATCGCCTCGTCATCGATGCGCAGCGCCGTCTCGACATCGCTGAGTGTCAATTCAGGCAGGATAAGCCGACC
>CAYFVF010000078.1:0-2828 GCA_964346335.1 uncultured Hyphomicrobiaceae bacterium | reverse complement strand
TGACCATGTCGGGCAATGCCCACCGGAGCAGCCGGCCAAGATTGCCGCCGCTCGTGCGCACCTCGCCCGCGACGACCGCCGCACCATCCTCGCGCGTGAACGCGCCCTCGAAGCTCAGCGCGCTGCCGCCCGGCAACACCGCCTCCAGCTTCTCCACACCCCAGCCGCCCGCGCCGCGCCGCGCAACCGCGTTCACATCCTCGATGATGTCGGTGCCGAGGTTGATCTGCCCCACCGCAAGGGTGATACGCGCACGCCGCGCTGGCACAGGCACATCGCCCAGCAGCGCGGGCAGGCGCAGCAGCACCTCTGCTGGTGTCTTGCCATCAATCTGCGCGCCGGCGAGCCTGTCCAGATCGAGCCAACGCGAGTCCAGACTCGCCTCCAGCCGCAGACCGCCGCCCCATGACAAGTTGGCGGACCCGGTGAACGTCTGCGGGCGCTGGTCGCGCGTGATTGCCAATTCGAGATCGCTGAATTCGACGCCGTCCAGCGTGGCCCGGCCGTTGGCCTGCGCGCGCCATTGGGGCAACGCCTGAGCGGGCGCATCGGGCGCGAGCGGCGCGCTGGCCGTGACCTCGCCGACGAATAATGGCCCGTCGGACAAATCCCGGAGATTGCCCTGCGCCCGATAGACCACCCTTTCACCCCGCGATGCCGCCTTGACCGGCATCAGCCCATCGGCCGACATGCGCCCCACGGAGAGTTGCATGTCGCGCGCCTCATCACCCACCGCCGCGCGTCCGGTGAACTTGAACGGGCCGTTCAGGCTCTCCGCGGAAAGCGTACCGGTGATCCCCGAGACCCGCCAACGCACCGCTTCGCCCGGACGCGCGACCTCAAGCGCAGCATCGTTCAGGCGCACCGATTTCAGCGCAACATCGGCGGGCAGGAACGGCAGGCCCGCGGCGGCGTCACCGATCCGGGGCCAATCCACCTGGCCATCAGCATCCAGTCCAAGGCGCAACGAAAGCTGATCCAGCTCGATCTGGCGGGCCTCAATCTTGCCGCGCAACAGCGGCGGTATCGACAGCGCCATACGGAACGCGCGCGCGCTTGCCGAGGCGGTCTCGAAGCTGCCGGAGCGATCCGCGATGCTGACCCGCTCGAAGCGAACCTCGGGCACCGGCAGGATGGTGAGGTCGACATCGCCCTCGACCCGCACGGGCCGACCCGCGAGCTTGCTGGCCTGGGCCTCGAACACTGTGCGGTATTCGTTCCAGTCGACGACATAAGGCGCGGCAAAGGCCGCGGCGAAAACGACGATCAGCAGCGATGTGATGGCCGCAAGCAGAGCGTTCACGAAAGTCTCCGGCGTCTCGTTTGCGTGGATTGCCGCGCCGCATCACAGGAAACGCGCCAACCGTGGCGCGGCGGCAAGAGCGTGAGGGCCGCGACCCGCGACTGACGCTCGGTTGTAGCTGTACACGATGTCAAGGTGATAGCGTATTGTGAAAAAGGCGCGGCGGCAAACACACCAAACCGAACTTAACTCCGCATGACATGACCAGCACCGAGGATCAGCCAGCCGGAACCGACCCGCCCGCGCAAACCGGCGGGGCCACGGAAACCGCTACGTCACCGCCCCGCACGTTCATCCAGCGCGCCATGGACACAGCCCGCGCCTGGCTGCCCGTTTTCCTCTCCGACCGCTTCATCGCGAATTTCCGGGATTTCCTGTCCGAGCGACAGCCGCTGATCTGGTTCATGGCGCTGGTCATCGGCGCGGCGGCTGCCTACGCAGCGATTGTCTTTCGCCTTGCGATCAGAACGTTTCAGCTCCCGTGGCTTGGCACAATGGACAAGGCCACGACGGCGGCGGCGATGGCGCTTCCGTGGTGGATGATCCTGCTGGCGCCAGCGACCGGCGGGCTGATCGTCGGCTTCATCCTCGTGAGGTTTCAACGCGGACGCCGGCCGCACAACGTTGCCGATGTGATCGAGGCGAGCGCGGTCGGCGGCTGCCGCATCTCCGCGCGTGATGGCTTCCTGAGCGCGCTCATCTCCGCGTTATCGCTTGGCACCGGGGCCAGCGCCGGGCGCGAGGGGCCCGTCGTGCATCTTGGCGCCACGATCGCTTCGCAACTTGCCCAGCGATTTCACCTGTCCGCGGGGGCGCAACGCACGCTTCTGGGGTGCGGCGTGAGCGCGGCGGTCGCGGCCTCCTTCAATGCGCCGATAGCGGGCGTGTTGTTCGCGCACGAGGTGATTTTGCGCCATTACGCGCTGCGCGCTTTCGTCCCGATCACGATCGCCAGCGTCGTGGCCACGCTGATCGCGCGGGTTCACCTGGGCAACTTCCCGGCCTTCATCGTGCCGGAATACGAGATCGTGTCGCTCTGGGAGTTCCCCGCCTTCGCGCTGCTGGGCGTGGCCTCAGCGGCCGTGGCCATCGGGTTCCAGTTCGCCATCATCGGGGCCGACCGGGCGTCAACGTCCGCGCCCATCCCGCTGTTGCTGAAGCCAGCCATCGGCGGACTGTGCGTGGGCTTCATCGCGCTGAGCTTCCCGCAGGTGCTTGGGGTGGGCTACGACACCACTGACGCCGCGCTGAACCGCCAGCTCGGGCTATGGCTGATGATCGCGCTGCTGTTCGCCAAGGCGCTGGCAACGGCCATAACACTGGGCTTCCGCATGGGCGGCGGCGTCTTCTCGCCTTCGCTTTATTTGGGCGCGATGACCGGAGGCGCGTTTGGGCTGGTCGCGGCCAGCGTGTTTCCTGACACCGCCTCTGGCGAGGGGCTTTACGCGATTCTCGGCATGGGCGCTGTGGCTGCCGCGGTCCTCGGCGCGCCGATCTCCACGACCTTGATCGTGTTTGAGTTGAC
>CAYFVF010000077.1:0-7933 GCA_964346335.1 uncultured Hyphomicrobiaceae bacterium | reverse complement strand
CCTCCACCGAGCCGAACCTGCAAAACATCCCGATCCGCACGCGCGAGGGCCGGCAGATCCGCACCGCCTTCGTCGCGGAGGACGGCTACAAGCTGATCTCGGCCGACTACAGCCAGATCGAGCTGCGCGTGCTCGCCCACATCGCCGACATCAAGGCGCTGAAAAAAGCGTTCGCCGACGGGCTGGACATCCACGCGATGACCGCCTCGGAGATGTTCGGCGTGCCGGTCAAGGACATGCCGCCGGAGGTGCGCAGCCGCGCCAAGGCGATCAATTTCGGCATCATCTACGGGATTTCGGCGTTTGGGCTGGCGCAGCAGCTCGGCATTCCGCGTTCCGAAGCCGGTGAGTACATCAAGACCTATTTCGAGCGCTTCCCCGGCATCCGCGACTACATGGAGGCGACCAAGGCGGAGGCGCATGAGCATGGCTATGTCCGCACCATCTTCGGGCGCAAGATCCATTACCCGGAACTGGAAACCGCCACGCAGGCCGCGCGCGCCAACTTCGAGCGCGCCGCCATCAACGCGCCCATTCAGGGCTCGGCCGCCGACATCCTGCGCCGCGCAATGATACGGATGCCCGGCGCTTTGGCGGAGGCCGGGCTGTCCGCGCGGATGCTGCTGCAAGTGCACGACGAGTTGATCTTCGAGGCGCGCGAGGCCGAGGTGGAGGCGACCATCGACACGGCGGTGCGCATCATGGGCGCGGCACACGAACCGGCGGTTGCCATCTCGGTGCCGCTGAAGGTCGATGCGCGCGCGGCGGACAATTGGGACGACGCCCACTAACCTTCTGCTACCGCAATAGGAGGTGTCCCGGTCATGGCGATCGGACAAGACAACGCGCCGCGCCCTCCGTCCGGCCTCGGCTGGAAGCTGGGGACCTATGCCATTTTCATCACATTGTTCGGGCTGAGCCTGCCGAGCTTGTGGCGCGCCTATCAAGTCGTCACGCTTGGCGTCTCCTGGAGCGAGGTATCCTTCGCGCGGCAACAGCAGGCCTTGTGGGCGCGCAACGAGATGTGCGCCTCGATCGCCGGGGACCAGACCACGTTTCCACCTGACGCTATGCCGGCCAACGCCGACCGCCCTCTCGGCGAGCCGCGCCAGATCGTGGCCTTCACGGGCCTCACCGTCAGGCTTCAGGCGTGCTGGAACGGTGACGTCCTCGTTCGGACCGTGCTCAACGACCGCAGAGGACGGGCCATGTGGATCCCAGCGGAGGGTTTCGTGCTTGAGGAGGCCGGCCTCGGGCTGGCTGGCGCGGCGATGGCGCAGAGCCGGAGCCCGTCTGAGGCCGGACGGCTGAACGCGACCACGTTCGAGGTCCAATGCCAGGCGTGGCCGAGCGGCGCCGCGGGCACCGGCGAGGTGGTGCGGGTGATCAATGTCGGCGGTTCATGCATCCGCGAGACCATCGACCCTCTATCCGGCGCGGTGGACCTCGCGGAGCCTGTGCCCTGCGATGCGGTTTGCCAGCCGGATCAGCCGAACTGATCAGGGACACTCGCCGGGGCGCAGAAAGCGGCGCTTGACGAAGCCGTAGACCGTGCGGCCGCCGTCGTAATAGCCGATCTGGCACCACCGCTGCGGCATTGGCCGATTGAGCGGCAGACAGCGCCCCTCCTGCGCGATGATGCCGTGACCTTCCGGCGGAATGCGCCCGATGATCCGCTCACGCGCCGATGGCAATGCCCGGATGTTAAGGACATCCCAGTTCGGCACGTTGACAACCCCGAAGCAGCCTGGTCCGCTCGTTGCGAGAGCCGCGCCAGTGCTCGCGATAGCTGTAAAGGCGATCATACCGGCCAATAGCCATTTTACGGACATCCCACTCTCCCCTGCGGCGATTCCTCTATACAGGAAAGCGTATCCCGCCTGAACAAGCCATGAATAATCGGCCCTAAGCGTGGGTGAACGGCTCCAGCCCGGACAGCCGCAGTTCGGGGTTTGCCTTGGGAACCTCGCGCGGCGGATACGGCGCAACGGCTTCGGCAATCGCGCGCAGATGCTCCGGCGTTGTGCCGCAACAGCCGCCGACGATGTTAAGGAAGCCCGCCTTCGCCCATTCCTCCAGCTTGCCGGCCATCTCTTCCGGGCCTTCGTCATATTCGCCCATCTCGTTGGGCAGGCCCGCATTCGGATGGACGCTGACGATGGTGTCGGCGACGGCCGACAAGTCCGCGACGACAGGCCGGAGCTGGTCCGCGCCAAACGAGCAATTCAGCCCGATCGAGAATGGCTTGAGATGGCGCATAGAATACCAGAATGCCTCCACGGTCTGCCCGGACAGGTTTCGCCCCGACAGGTCGGTGATTGTATCCGACACCATCAGGGGCAGCGAGAACCCCATCTCGTCATAGACCTGGAGGATCGCGAAGCCGGCGGCCTTGGCGTTCAGCGTGTCGAACACCGTCTCGATCATCAGGATGTCACAGCCGCCTTCGATCAGCCCGCGCGCCTGATCGGCATAGGCCTCGACCAGTTCATCGAAGGTCACATTGCGATGGCCGGGATTGTTCACGTCCGGCGAGATCGACGCCGTGCGGTTCGTCGGCCCCAGCGAACCGGCGACAAGGCGCGGGCGATCCGGCGTGCGTTCGGTCCATTCGTCGGCGGCCTCGCGCGCGACCTTGGCGGCGGCGACGTTCATCTCGCGCGCATGGTCTTGCAGGTCGTAATCTTCCTGCGAGATCGCGTTGGCGTTGAACGTGTTGGTCGTCGCGATATCCGCCCCGGCCTCGAAATAATCCGAGTGGATCTGCCGGATCAGGTCGGGCCGCGTCATCGCCAGCACGTCGCTGTCGCCCTTCAGATCGGCGTGGTGATCCTTGAAACGCTCGCCGCGGAAGTCGTCTTCTTGCAGATTGCTGAGCTGGATCATCGTGCCCATCGCGCCGTCGAGGATGACGATGCGCTCGTTGATGGCCTTGTGCAGCGCGTCGATGCGCTCTTGCCGGGTGGTCATGCGGTGGCCTCCGATCTGTGTTGCATGTGCGCGTGAGGGCCGGCGCCTGCCTCGATGTCCGGCTTCAGCCCGATCGAGTGGCAGATGGCGGCTGTCAGCCCCGCGCGGTTGAGGGTGTAAATGTGAAATTCGTTGACGCCGGCATCGAGAAGTTCGGTGATTTGCTCAACCGCAACGCCAGCCGCAACAAGACGCGCCGTCTCGGGGTCGTCCTCCAGCCCCTCGAAGCGCTTGGCCAGCCAGTCGGGGATGTGCGCGCCGCAGCTTCCCGCGAACCGCGCGACCTGCTGGAAATTATGGATCGGCATGATGCCGGCCGTGATCGGCAGCGTGATCCCACGCGCCCTGACGCGCTCCAGGTAGCGGAAGAAGTCCGCGTTATCGAAGAAGAACTGCGTGATCGCCCGGTCCGCGCCCGCGTCCGCCTTGGCGGCGAGCATGTCCAGATCGGCCTCGACCGAGGGCGATTCCGGATGCGTCTCAGGATAAGCGGAAACAGACACCTCGAACGGGCCAAATCGCTTGATGTTCCTGACCAGTTCGACGGAGCTTTCATATCCGCCGGGATGCGGGGTATACGCCTTGCCCACCCCCTCGGGCGGATCGCCGCGCAGCGCCACGATATGGCGCACGCCCAGCTCTTTCCAGGAGCGCACGACCTCGTCAACCTGCTCGCGCGTCGCGCTGACACAGGTCAGGTGCGCCGCCGGCTTCAGGCTGGTTTCGCGCAGGAGCCGCGCGAGCGTCGCGTAGGAGTTGTCGCGCGTGGAGCCGCCCGCGCCATAAGTGACGGAGGCCCAGCGCGGGGCGAAAACTTCCAGCCGCCGTATCGTCTCCCACAGCGCGCGCTCCATTTTCGCGTTCTTCGGCGGGAAGAACTCGAATGACACCTTTACGTCCGGTGTCGTGGTGGTAGCCACGCGCTCGTGCGGATTACTGGCGTAATTCAAGAGCAATCTCCTCAGAAGGTTGTGACGCCGCCGCCGTGGGCGGCTCCGCGCACTCGTGCGCGCCGGGTTTGCTGCCGCCCCAGAGGCAAACGGTCAGGCATTCGCCATCGTCGCTCTGGTCGGCCTGCAATTGCCGATAGTCCGACAGGCTCAGGCCTGCCTCATCAAGCCAGCGGGCCATCTGGTCGCGACCGAAGCCGAGGCGGCGATGCGCATAGGTCTCGCGCAAATCCTCAAGGTCGTGCGGGGCGAAATCCACGATCAGAAGGCGGCCGCCGGGGCGCAGGATGCGCGATGCCTCTCGCAGCGCCCGGGCTGGATCATCCAGAAAATGAAGCACCTGGTGCAGCACCACGGCATCGGCCGCCGCCTCCATCATCGGCACATTGAACAGGTCGCCCTGGCGCAGTTGCACATGCGACAGGCCAAGCCGGTCCATGCGCGCGCGGGCATAAGCGAGCATTGCGCGGTTCAGGTCAATGCCGACAGCGCTCTTGGCATGGGGCGCGAAGACCTCCAGCACATGGCCGGTACCCGTGCCCAGATCGACCAGCATTTCGATCGGGGCAGCACCCAGAACGTCGCGCATCGCGTCGGTGACAACCGCTTCGGGGACATGCAGCGCGCGGATGCGGTCCCACTCCGCGGCGTTGTCGCGAAAATAGGCTTGGGCCGCATGGTCGCGTTCGGCCTTGATCTCTTCGGCGCGTGACCGATCCCGCGCGAGGGTGAGGTCATCGGGGTCGAGCGCCTGCGCGATAATAGCGCGGATCACCTCCCCCGCCTGATCATCGCGCACGCGGAAGAACACCCAGCTTCCCTCCTGGTAGCGCTCTACCAGCCCGGCTTCGGCGAGCAGCTTCAGGTGGCGGCTGACGCGTGGCTGGCTCTGACCCAGAATGCGCGTCACGTCCTTGACGGTGAATTCGCCGCCGCCCAATAGCGCGACGATCCGCAGCCGCGTGTTCTCCCCCGCCGCTTTCAGAACGGTGACGAGATCATGTGTCGAAAGAGCATCGTTCATGCTATGCAGCCTGTGTAACAGGAGAGCGTCCAGAGCCGCTCACGAGAAAAAGATATAAACATATCTTTATGCATTTGGCGAGAGGGGCGTTCGCGGCTGTGCATCGCTAGCGCCCCTCGAAACCCGAGCCGAGGATGTCATGAGCGTATCAAAGGATGATCTGCTGGCCCGGCTGGCCAAACTGGGAATCGAGGCGGTGACCCATGAGCACCCGCCGCTGCACACCGTCGAAGAATCTCGCGCATTACGCGGTGAGATCGCGGGCGCGCACAGCAAGAATCTGTTTCTTAAGGACAAGAAGGGCGCGCTGTGGCTGGTCACGGCGCTGGAAGACACGCCGGTGGACCTCAAGACCTTGCACCGCCAGCTTGGTTCGGCCCGGCTGAGTTTCGGCAAGCCAGACCTGATGCGCGAGGTTCTGGGCGTGGAGCCCGGCGCGGTGACGCCGTTCGCTCTGGTCAATGACTCGGCGGCTTCGGTGCAGCTTGTTCTCGACGAGGCGCTGCTCGCTCATGACACCCTCAATTTCCATCCGCTGGAAAACACGGCGACGACCAGTATCGCGCGTGACGACTTCCTCAGATTCATCGCCGATTGCGGGCACGAACCGATGCGCATGGCGCTCGGGGACTCCGCTGGCGACGGACTTGAAACCGGGGCAACCTGCTGAGATATTCCTGACAGGCAACAGTTCACACGCGCATGGACGCGCGGCGTTCGTGCAATAAGGGACAAGGCGGAGCCGACATGTCATTCATCATCCCCGGTGCGGAACAGCAAGGTGATACCGGCGGCGATCTCATCAAGGAAACGACGACGCAGACCTTCGTCGCCGACGTGATCGAGGCGTCCAAGCAGGCGCCAGTCCTGGTCGATTTCTGGGCGCCCTGGTGCGGGCCGTGCAAACAACTGACGCCGCTGCTGGAAAAGGCGGTCAATGCCGCGGGCGGCAAGGTGAAGCTGGTCAAGATGAACATCGACCAATACCCAGAAGTCGCTGGCCAGCTTGGCATCCAGTCAATCCCGGCCGTGTTCGCCTTCAAGGACGGGCGCCCGGTGGACGGTTTCATGGGCGCAATCAGCGAAGGCGAATTGCGCCAGTTCATAGACCGGGTGAGCGCGGGCGGCGACGGCGACGAAACCCAGCAGAAGCTGGAGGCGGCCGAGGCGGCGCTGGAAGACGGCAACACCAACGAGGCAGCGAACATCTTTGCCGAGGTGCTCCAGAGCGACAGAGAAAATGTCACGGCGCTCGCTGGCCTCGCGAAATGCTATATCAAGAGTGGTGAACTTGATCGCGCGGAGCAGATGCTCGGGCTTGTTCCCACCGCGAAACAGAACGACAGCGCCGTGACGGGCGCGAAAGCTATGCTGGACCTGGCGCGCAAGGCTGAGGATGCTGCGGACACGAGCGAGTTGGAGCAGAAGGTCGAGACCGACCCGTCGGACCTTCAGGCCCGTTTCGACTTGGCGCTGGCGCAGCACGCCAAGAACCAGCGCGAGGCGGCGATGGATCAGCTTCTGGAGATCGTCAAGCGCGACCGCACATGGAACGAGAGTGCCGCCCGCCAGCAGCTTGTCGAATTCTTCGAGGCGTGGGGTGCGAGTGATCCACTAACCGTGAAGGGTAGACAGCGGCTCTCGACGATCCTTTTTTCCTGACGCCAGCGCGTCGCGCACACCGCCACCATTCGTGGAGTAGAGATCATAAGCGCCATCGACCAATACCGCAGGCCCGCTGACCTGCCGGAGCAGCTTCCCGTGTTCCCGCTGCAGGGTTGCATCATGTTGCCGCGCTCCAACCTGCCGCTCAACGTGTTTGAGCCGCGTTATCTCCAGATGCTGAACGACATTCTGGCCGGGCCACGCATTCTCGGCATCATCCAGCCGCAACGGGCTGATGCGGACCAGTCGCCGGCGGGCAAGAACGCGCCATTGCGCCGCGTCGGATGTGCCGGGCGGCTGACGGCTTACACCGAGACCGATGATGGCAGCCTGGTGATCTCGCTCAGCGGTATCGCCCGCTTCGAGGTCCTGCGCGAATGCGAAACGGACAAGCCATACCGTATCTGCGATGTAAGCTATGCTCCCTTCGCCAGCGACTTTCTGCGCGGTCACGGCCAGGAGCAGGTCAACCTTTCCCGCTTCATGCGTGTGCTCCGGTCCTATCTAGACGCGCAAAATCTCCGCGCCGACTGGGAGGCGCTGAATCGCTCGCCGATCGAGTTGCTCATCAACACCCTGGCCATGATCAGCCCCTACGGCCCGGAGGAGAAGCAGGCGTTGCTGGAGGCGTCGGACCTGCGAACCCGCTCGGAGGTGCTGATGGCGCTGGCGGAGATGGACATTGCCGCGCCGGAGGACGGGTCGGGAACGACACTGCAATAGGGCGCCAAGAGGAGCGGAACATGAGCAAGGCCGATAACGAGACTGCGCCCGCGAGCGGGTATGCGGGCGAGGTCGATCCCAAGTTGCTGGAAATTCTTGTTTGTCCGCTGACCAAGCAACGGCTGGACTACGACCGTTCGGCGCAGGAACTGATCAGCCGCTCGGCCAAGCTGGCCTTTCCCATCCGCGACGGAATCCCCGTCTTGCTGGTCGAAGAAGCGCGCAAGCTGGAAGAGTGAATCGCGGCGCGCGCGCCGTTGCGGCGTTCCCGTCGACGAGCGCAGAGTTGGACGACGACGGGGCGCAGGTCCGGCGTGAGGGAACCCGTTCCTCAGATGAATCGTTTCACGGTGGCCACGTCACGCGCGAGCGGATGAGTGCGTGAAACACGAAGTCAGGTTTTCTTATGAAAGTGCGCAAGTTCGCCACGCTTGCGGCAGCCCTGTGCGGGCTGGGCGGTTTCGGCGGGTTCATCGTCTCAGGCGCCGACGCGATCGGACAAGCCGCGCCAGGCTTAGCAAACGCGGTTCAGCACAAGCTGCTCAACGTGCAAAGCGAGTCGGGCAGCTATCTCGAAGGGCGCGGTTTTCAAAGTTACCAG
>CAYFVF010000076.1:0-7937 GCA_964346335.1 uncultured Hyphomicrobiaceae bacterium | reverse complement strand
ACCAGGACCGACGGAGTCAGAGTCCGCTGTTCTACCGTTAAACTATTCCCCAAGGATGTCATGCTGGCGTGCCGCCGCGCCTGTGCGCGGCGACCGGAATGCGAGCACTCTAGAGCGGGCATTTCATTCACGCAAGGGGGCGGATCGCCGGCTACCGGCCGCCGTCGCGCCGGAACACGAGCCGAATGAGCTGAATTGCCGCCCAGATGGGCACCACGATCACCGCCCCGATCGCCAGGCGCACGGCCAGCCATTCCAGCGCGTCCAACCCGGTCTCGGAGATATAGCGGACGAGCGCGCGCAGGTTCTCGACGAGGTCGAGCGGGTTGAGATCGAGCGCCTGCAGCACGATCCCGACAACGATTGAGATTATTGCGAGGCGCAACACCACGCCGAGGGCGTTGCGGCCGATCAGCCGTTCCATGTCGCGTCCTTGTCAACTCCGCCGTGCCGGGAGCCTATCGCTGTGCGCTGGCCGCGCCGCAATTTCGCTCAGGCGCCGAGAATTTGGCTGAGGAACAGCTTGGTGCGGTCACTGCGCGGGTTGTTGAAGAAGCCCTCGGGTGGCTGTACCTCGACGATCTGGCCGAAATCCATGAACACGATGCGGTCGGCGACCTTGCGGGCGAACTCCATCTCGTGGGTCACGACAAGCATGGTCATGCCGCTTTCGGCCAAATCGATCATCACGTCAAGCACTTCGGAGATCATTTCCGGGTCGAGCGCCGAAGTCGGCTCGTCGAACAGCATGATCTTCGGCTGCATGCACAGCGCGCGGGCAATCGCGACGCGCTGCTGCTGGCCGCCGGAAAGCTGGCCGGGATATTTGTACGCTTGCTCCGGGATACGCACACGCTCCAGATATTTGTGCGCAGTCTCCTCGGCGTCCTTCTTCGGCACCTTGCGCACCCAGACCGGGGCGAGCGTGAGGTTATCCAGCACCGTCAAATGCGGGAAAAGGTTAAAGTGCTGGAACACCATGCCAACTTCCTTGCGGATCTCCTCGATGTTCTTGAGGTCGTCGTTCAGCTCGATACCATCGACGAGGATGGTGCCTTCCTGATGAACCTCGAGCCGGTTTATGCAGCGGATCAGCGTGGACTTGCCCGATCCGGAGGGGCCGCACACGACAATGCGCTCGCCCGTGCCTACCGTGAGGTCGATATCCTTGAGCACATGAAACTCGCCGAACCATTTGTTCAGCCCGCTGATCTCGATGATCGGGCGGTCAAGCCGGCGCTCCGGCGCCTGATCGGCGTCTGGCCGGGTGTCTTGCGAAAGTGCCATGCGATCGGCTCCTAGCGTTGAGTCTCGCGGTCCAGCTTGCGCTCAATGTACTGAGAATACTGCGACATGCCGAACGTACACAGGAAGAAGATGAACGCGACGAAGACGTAGGCCTCGAAGTCGTAGCCCTTCCATTCCGGCGACCGGCTGGCCGTTTGCGCCATGTTGAGAAGGTCGAGAAGGCCGATGATCGACACCAGCGAGGTGTCCTTGAACAGCGCGATGAAGGTGTTGACGATGCCGGGGATCGAGATCCGCAGCGACTGGGGCAGGATGATGAAGATCATCGTCTTCCAGTAGCCAAGACCCAGCGCATCCGCCGCTTCGTACTGGCCGCGCGGTATGGCTTGGAGGCCGCCACGGATGGCTTCGGCTGTATAGGCAGACTGGAACAGCGTAATGCCGACCATCGCCCGCACGACCTTGTTGAAGTCGATATCGGACGGGAAGAACAGCGGCAGCATCACTGAGGCCATGAACAGGATGGTAATCAGCGGCGTGCCGCGCCAGAACTCGATGAAGACAACCGAAACCGCCCGGATCACCGGGAGCTGCGATCGCCGCCCTAGCGCCAGCAGGATACCTATGGGCAGCGCCAGCACAATCCCCACGCTCGCCAGCGTGAGCGTCAGCAGGAACCCGCCCCACTGGGTCACCGGCGCTTCGGCCAGGCCCAGCCACTCGCCTTGTACAAGCGCGTAGGTGAACAGCGGGAAGCCGATCAGGGCGCTGAGCGCTACTTGCGGCTTATAAGGGGTAATCGGCGTCACCAGCCAGGCGATCAGCGCGCCGAACACGATAAAAGCGGTGGTCGGGCGCCAGATCTGATCGGGGTTCGAGCCGAAGTATAGCCCGAACATGATCTGGTTGAAGCGCACCTTGATGAAGGTCCAGCAGGCGCCTTCCGGGTTGGCGTCACAAATCGAGCGGTCGCGTCCGCTGATATTGGCGTTGAGCAGCACCCATTCCACGATCGGCGGGATCAGCAGGTAGAGAACATACAGGCTCAACAACGTGATGAGCGTGTTGGTAATCGTGCCGAACAGCCGTTCCTGGGCCCAATTCCACGCTGTGATCTTGCGCACGGGTGGCGGCCGGCTCTCCTTCTGCTCGAATGTGACGGTGCTGGCCATCGGCTATCTCTCCACCATCTGCACGCGGCGGTTGTACCAGTTCATCAGGCCGGAGGTTGTCAGGCTGAGCGTTTCATAGACCGCGATCGTCATGGCGATGATGATGAGCGCCTGTCCGGTCTGGTTGAGCGAGATCCCCGCCCACAGGCTGACCAGCTCCTCATAGGCCACGGCGACGGCCAGCGACGAGTTCTTGGTCAGGTTGAGATACTGGCTGATGGTCGGCGGAATGATCACCCGCATGGCCTGCGGGATGACAACGAAGCGCATCATCTTCGGGCGCGGCAGGCCAAGCGAGGACGCCGCTTCGATCTGTCCTTTCGTCACCGACTGGATGCCGCCGCGCACGTTCTCCGCGATGAAGGCTGCGGTGTAGGTGGTCAAGGCGAACCAGAGCGCGAACAGTGGCAGCGGCACATTGATCCCGCCGCTCAGGTTGAAGCGGCCGAGTTCAGGCACCTCGAAGACCAAGGGCGGGGGCAAGAACAGATACACGGCCACCACGGCAGCAACGAGCACAGCCAGCCCGTAAAGCCGGCCTGGCGGACGGAGGCCGGTGTAATACTGCTTGGCCTTGGCCCAGCGGTTGAACGCGAAGATGGCCAAGATGCCAATGATGACTGCGATAACAAGCGCGACACCGCCGACGCCCCCGGTAAGCTGCGGCTCAGGCAAGTAAACGCCGCGGTTGTTCAGGAAGATCTGGTCGCCAAGCGTCAGGCTCTCGCGCGGGCCGGGAAACAACGGCAGAAACACCGCGAAGTTCCAGAACATGATCTGGAGCAGCAGCGGCGTGTTGCGAAAAACCTCGATATATGTCGAGGCGAAACTTGCCAGCAGGAAGTTGGGCGACAGCCGCGCGATGCCGATAAGAAAGCCGATGATCGTTGCAGCGAGGATCCCGGCGATGCTCACGAGGATCGTGTTTTGGACGCCAATGAAAAACACCACCCAATAGGTGCTTTCGCCGAGTGTGTATTCGATAAATGGAGAAAAGCTGACCTGAAACGGCGCGGTCTCGTTCAGGAAGCCGAAGCCGGTCTGAATACCGCGTTCATTCAGATTGGATACAGTATTATTGAAAATCGTAAGAAGCGCCCAGACCACGACAGAGAGGACGACGACCTGCGAAATCACGTTGCGATAGACGGGATTCCGATAAAACGGGATACGGCTTTTACTGGTCAATGCGCGTCCTCGGCCTGTGGGGTCGCTGGAAAGGGCGCGGGCAGGGAGCCGGCGGCGCAAACGCGCCACCGGCTGGTTCTTTCCTTAGCGGATCGGCGGCGCGTACAGAATGCCGCCTTCAGTCCACAGCGCGTTCACGCTGCCTTCGCGCTGGATGCCCAGCGGCGCAACGTTGCGTTCATAAAGCTCGCCATAGTTGCCCACCTGCTTGATGGCGTTGTAGGCCCAGTCCGCCGACAGGCCGAGGTTTTCGCCCATCGTACCTTCGGTGCCAACGAGGCGCTTAATGCTCGGGCTATCGCTCGACTCGCGCATCTCGTCGACGTTCTGCGAATTCACGCCCAGCTCTTCGGCGTTGATGAGCGCGAACAGCGTCCAGCGCACGATGTCGTACCACTGGTCATCGCCCTGGCGCACGGTCGGGCCAAGCGGTTCCTTGGAGATGGTCTCCGGCAGGATCTTAGCGCCGTCAGGATTGCTCAACTCGGTGCGGATCGCCGCAAGCTGCGACTTGTCCGAAGTCAGCACGTCGCACGCGCCGCCGTCGAAGCCTTCGCGGGTCTGCACGGAGGTGTCATAGACCACTGCGTCGAACTCCATGTCGTTGGCGCGGAAGTAGTCGGCGAGGTTCAACTCGGTGGTGGTGCCAGCCTGAACGCAGACCTTCGCACCGCTGAGTTCCATCGCGCTGCTGACGCCGAGATCGTTCTTCACCAGGAAGCCCTGGCCGTCGATGTAGTTATAATAGGTGAAGTTCACGCCCAGCGTGGCGTCGCGCGTCAGCGTATCGGTGGTATTGCGCGAGAGCACGTCGATCTCGGCGGATGTCAGCGCGGTGAAGCGTTCCTTCGCCGTCAAGTTGGTGAACCTGACAGCTTCGCGGTCACCGAAGACGGCGGCGGCAAGCGCGTAGCAGAAATCCGCATCGATACCGGCCATGTTGCCATCGTCGTCCGGCGCGGAGAAGCCGGGAAGGCCGCCGTCGACACCGCACTGCAGGTAGCCGCGGTCTATCACTTCATCAAGCGTCGCCGCGGATGCCGGCAGAACCGACAGCACAAGCGCAGCAAAGCTGCTGATTGCGAGTCCAAGAGCACGCATTGCGAACCCCTTTCCATGTTGGTTTACAAATTCATTTTACCCAGTTCGTCAGGCACGTTTCGTGCCGGAGCGCGAAGCTAGCAAAATTTATCGTTCCCCAACAAGCTTATTGCGTCTCGTTCTTACGTCGGGTGTCCCGAGGCGAACATTTCCGCGCTCGTCCTCCGGGAATCGGACTTGCGCCGGCGTGCTGAAAATCTGTGCGCCGCGCAGGCTGGATTCGCCTGCGCTTCGCGGGCATCATGCTGGCCAGCGCCAATGACGAAAAAATACGCACTGTTGCCCGAGCCAACGGCACACCATGGGTCCTGAAGCATGAAGATCCGCGCCGCAGTCCTACATGAGCGCGAGAAACCCCGGCCTTACGCGCAGAGCCGCCCGCTCAACATCGAGGATGTCGACCTGGCGCCGCCGGGCCGTGGGGAACTCCTCGTGCGCATCCGGGCGGCGGGCCTGTGCCATTCTGATCTGTCCGTCATCAACGCCGACCGTCCGAGACCGGTGCCGATGGTGCTGGGGCATGAGGCCGCGGCCGAGGTGGTCGAGCCGGGACCGGGTGTCGACGACTTGAAGTCCGGCGATCGCGTGGTGTTGATCTTCGTGCCCAGTTGCGGGCGCTGTGTGCCCTGCGCGGAAGGGCGTCCGGCGCTGTGCGAGCCCGCCGCCGCGGCCAACGCCGCTGGAACGCTGCTGAGCGGCGCGCGGCGGCTGAGCCTGAACGGCCAGCCACTGCATCACCATATCGGTGTGTCGTGCTTTGCCGATCATGCGGTGGTCGCGCGGGAGACGGCGATCCGCGTCGATGACGATCTCGACTTCGCCGAGGCCGCGCTGTTCGGCTGCGCGGTGCTGACAGGCGCGGGCGCGGTCGTGAACACGGCGAAGGTGCCGGCGGGCGCTTCCGTTGCGATCGTCGGGCTGGGCGGTGTTGGCCTCATGGCGCTGCTCGCGGCGCGGCTGGCCGGCTGCACCGACATCGTCGCGATCGACATTTCCGATGCAAAGCTACAAGCCGCGGCGCAGCTTGGCGCGACCCGGACCTTCAATGCCGCCGATCCCGAGTGCGCGGAAAAGGTGCGCGCCGCAACAGCAGGCGGTGTTGATTTCGGCTTCGAGATGGCTGGCGTCATGTCCGCGCTGGAACTGGCCTGGCAGGTCACGCGCCGCGGCGGTTCAACTGTGACCGCAAGCCTGCCGAACCCCGGCGACAGGATGGCGCTGCCCGCCGCACAGCTTGTCGCCGAAGAGCGCAGCCTTCTTGGCAGCTATATCGGAAGCTGTGCGCCCATTCGCGATGTCCCGCGCTTCATTCGGCTGTTTCGTCAAGGTCTTCTTCCGGTCGATCGGCTGTTGAGTGAGCGAATTACGCTGGATGAGATCAACCTCGCTTTTGACCGGCTGG
Source organism: uncultured Hyphomicrobiaceae bacterium (assembly GCA_964346335.1). Lineage (GTDB taxonomy): Bacteria > Pseudomonadota > Alphaproteobacteria > Rhizobiales > Rhodomicrobiaceae > Dichotomicrobium. The sequence goes on along the minus strand of CAYFVF010000076.1, from coordinate 1,826 downwards.
CTGAAGGGCAGACCATCCGGCAAATCCTGGTGCCGTGATTGCGCGAGGTCTCGATTTACGCAGGGTGTCGAGGCATGGGACCGCGCTGTGAATACGCCACCCCTTTTCATTTCACACGATAGCATGTAACTTTTTCATCAGTGCCAAGAACTATGCACGAGTGATACTTGGGTCAGGCGCGCCCCGTGGCGGCGGGGTGATCACGCTTTGGGCTCTGAAATATTCATCGTAGGAGTTTTTTTGCAAACAACCCGCACCAACCAAAGTCCGTTGAAGAAAGCCTTCCTCCTTCTGCAAGTCCTCGCCGAAAACGGGCGCCCGATGAGCGCCCCGGATCTTGGTGCGCAGTTGGGCATGACCCGGCAGACCATCCACCGCTTGCTCCAGCAACTTGAAGATGTCGGCATGGTGCGCCGCAGCATCGAACGCGAACGCTTCGAGGTCGGGCCGGCGCTGGCCGAGCTGGGCCTGAACGGGCTTATCACCAACCAGACAGCGAAGTTCCGCCGCGCAGTGATGGAGCAACTCGTGGAGAAGATCAGCGAGACCTGCAACCTCGCGATCCTCGATGGCCACGAGATCGTTTATGTGGACCGCGTGGAGTGCAACTGGCCGCTGCGCCGGATCATCGAGGTGGGCAGCCGCATGCCGGCGTATTGCACGGCCAGCGGCAAGGTGTTGCTCGCGCACCTGCCCGCGCGGACCCTGGAGCAGTATCTCTCCAGCGTGACGCTTGAGCGATTCACCGATACCACTTGGACCGATCCGGACCGGTTCCGCGAGCATCTCGCGCAGATACGTCAACAGGGCTATTCGATCAATGATGGCGAGGATCTGGAGGGCTTGTTGGGCGTGTCTGTCCCTGTGTGCGATCCTTCCGGGCGGCTGCTTGCCGGGCTGGCCATGCACGGGCCGGTCGTGCGTATGCCCGAAGAGCGCGCCCGCGCCATCATCCCGGACATCGCCGCCGCTGCTGATGCCATAGGCGATCTGCTCGTGGAGACCACCGTGCGCCGGTTTGCTGCCTCCTGAGGCTCAGATGGACAGGCTCGCCGCGCGCTGCTCAGCCAGCCGCTCGATCGCGCTCATGACGGTTTGCGGGGCCACGTGATGCGGCATGTGCCCAACCCCGTCGAGCACCTCCAGTTGAGCGGACGGCGCTTTCGCCACGAGCGGCGGGGTATGCAGATCGGTGTAGATCACCTCGTCGGAATCGCCGGTCAGCGCAATAAGGGGCGCGTTGATACGTTCATACTGCGGGGCCATTTCGCACACGATCGGCTTTAGCCGCGTGAGGTCATGCGCGTTGGCGCGGAAGGTTGCTGGGCGGGCATAAAGCGCCGTCGCCGCACCTTGCCGGTACTGATCAGGCACCCGGTTCGGATGGAACACGTTGGCGATGCCGGCGTCCACGCGCAGCAGGTAGCCGGGCGCGAGCAGCGTCCACGCCAGCAGCCGGCCAACAACCGGGACCGCGCCGGCCTCATGCTCCCATCCCACGCCGCCGGGCCACGGGTGAGACACGCCCGACAGAAACAGGATGCCGCCGGTTTCGTCCGGGTGGTCGAGAGCGTGGGCCAGCGCCACCGCTCCGGCCCAGGAATGCGCGACGAGGATGGGCCTCTCGACGTCCAGCGCGCGCAAAACGCCGTTCAACAGCCGCGCCTGCACGCGCGGATCATGCGCGTCCGTCATCCGACGGGTGCTCCAGCCGTGACCGGGCCGGTCGAGCGCGATGGCGTGATGGCGCGCCGCGACGGCGGAGAAAATCGAGGCGGTCCATTCGCGCAGATTGCTGCTTGCCCCGTGGATCATCACGACCGGCG
>CAYFVF010000075.1:0-7941 GCA_964346335.1 uncultured Hyphomicrobiaceae bacterium | reverse complement strand
TCGTGGGATTATCACGTCGAACTCGCGCTCGGGATCAGCAACGAGGAAAACCTTCAAGCCATCGCGGAATCGACCGAAGCGATCGTCGGGAACGGGCAAGAGGCGCTGATCGACTGCGAGCATTTCTTCGACGGCTACAAGGCCAACCCGGCTTATGCGCTGGCCTGCGCGAAAGCCGCCTGCGATGCGGGCGCGCGCTGGGTCGTGTTGTGCGACACCAATGGCGGCACCCTGCCCCACGAGATCGAGGAGATCGTCGGCGCGGTGGCCCGCGTGATCCCCGGCGAACGCCTCGGCATCCACACCCACAACGACACCGGCAACGGCGTCGCCAACACCCTCGCGGGAATCGACGCCGGCGCGCGACAAGTTCAGGGCACGCTGAACGGGCTGGGCGAGCGCTGCGGCAACGCCAACCTGACCTCGATCATTCCGACGCTGGCGCTGAAAGAGCCATATCGCAGCCAGTTCACCACCAGCGTAACGCCGGACCGCCTCAAGACGCTGAGCAACGTTTCCCATTATCTCGATGAGGCGCTGAACCAGGCGCCAGACCGCAGCGCGCCCTACGTGGGGGCGTCGGCGTTCGCGCATAAGGGCGGCATTCATGTCTCCGCCGTGCAGAAAGACCCGCGCACCTACGAGCACATCCCGCCGGAGACGGTCGGCAACGCGCGCAAGCTGCTGGTATCGGACCAGGCCGGGCGCTCAAACATCCTGGCGGAACTGGAGCGCATCGGCATCCCCGTAACGCCGGACGATCCGCGCGTGCGCAGCTTGCTGGACGAGGTCAAGGAGCGTGAGGCGCTCGGCTACAGCTACGAAGGTGCGGACGCATCGTTCGAGCTGATGGCGCGGCGGCACCTGAGCAACGTGCCGAGCTATTTCGATGTCGAGCGCTTCCGTGTCATGGTCGAGCGCCGCCACAACGCCAATGGTGACCTGATCACGGTCTCCGAGGCCACCGTGAAGGTGCGGGTGAACGGCAATACCGTGCTGTCAGTGAGCGAGGGCAACGGCCCGGTCAACGCGCTGGACTGCGCGCTGCGAAAGGATCTTGGCGCGTATCAGCAATACACCGAAGAGCTGGAGCTGGTGGACTACAAGGTGCGTATCCTTACGGGGGGCACGGATGCCATCACCCGCGTCCTGATCGAAACGCTGGACACGCGCACGCGCGATCGCTGGTTCACGGTCGGCGTCTCGCCGAATATAGTCGATGCATCCTTCGAGGCGCTGATCGACTCGATCACATACAAGCTGATGCGCGAGAACGTGGTCGCTCATTAACGCGAAAAACTGGGGGGCGGATGTCATACAGGTTCTGGGTCTTTGCCGCCGCTGCGCTTGGGATGTTGGCCGTTCTGGCCGGGTCCGTCGGCGCGCACGCGCTGCGTGGCTACCCGCTCGAAGCGATCCGCGTTTACGACTCGGCGTTGCGCTACCACATCATGCATATACCCGCGCTCCTCGCCGTCGCCTGGCTGGCCTCTCTGGATGCGCGGCGCAGGGGCGGGGGAAGCTGGCTAACGCAACTTGCCGGGATCGGGTTCCTGGCGGGTACGGCGCTATTTTCCGGCACGCTTTACCTTCAGACCGTCGCCGGGTTCGCGATCGGGTTACCGCTGCCGCCGCTCGGCGGGTTTCTGCTGATTTTTGGCTGGGTGGCGATGGCGCTCGCGGCGTTCGGGCTGCCGGATTTGCGCGCGACGGAGCGAGGCAAAGGAGATCAAGACCATGACCGAACCACATGAACACCTGCGCGAGGGCGATGCGCTGCTCGTCATCGACGTGCAAAACGATTTCTGTCCCGGCGGCGCACTCGCGATCCCCGAGGGCGATCAGGTCATCGCGCCGCTCAACACGTGGATCACCGCGGCGCGCGAAAAGGCCGTGCCCGTTTATGCCTCGCGCGACTGGCACCCCGCCAACCACCTGAGCTTCGCGCCGCAGGGCGGGCCTTGGCCGCCGCACTGCGTGCAGGACACCGACGGCGCGGCGTTTCACCCGTGTCTCGAACTGCATGATGGCGCAATCGTCGTCACGAAAGGCACCCGCTTCGACCAGGATCAATATTCGGCCTTCGACGAGACCGGGCTGGCCGACGAATTGAAGCGCGCGGGCGTGAGGCGCGTGTGGATCGGCGGGCTGGCGCAGGATGTCTGCGTGAAGGCCAGCGCGATCGACGCGGCGAAAGCCGGGTTCGAGGCGCAGCTGATCCCGGATGCGAGCCTGCCGGTGACGCCGGAGGGCGGCGCGGAGGCTGTCGAGGAAATGCGCAAGGCGGGCGTTACGATTGCGTAGAGAGGGATGACCGCCGCTCCAGCCGCTCAAGGCGTGCGCGGACCTCTTCGGTGTAGGCATCAAGCGCGGCGCTGGTCTCGACCGGGTAGGGCGTGCCTGCCGGCTCGATCGCGCGGATGTCGTCGGGCAGCGCGGCGATCTGTTCAGCGGCATAAGCGCGGATAGCATTCAGGTCCGGCGCGGCCTTCACACGCTGGCCGTCGCGCATCACGCATTCCGACAGTGCGCGCCCGTCGAGGCTCTCGCCGTGCAGCCCGAGGATATCACCGCGCGCGCGGCCATCGCCTGCTTCGCGCCGGAAAATCTGCTTGAGGCCGGGAAACGATGCCTTGCCCGTGGACAGCTTCATTCGCCCTTCGCCGGCGTAGGCGGTGAGCTTGTAAGCGATCTCCAGCGAAGGCGCATCCGCCGAGACGCCCATCGCCGTCCCGACGCCGAAGCCGGTTATAGGTGCGTCCGCGCGGCGCAAAACGCCAATCTTGTATTCGTCCAAACCGCCGCTTGCGAAGATTTCCACGCCCGCTAGCCCGGCGTCATCCAGCATTGCCCGCGCCCGTTTACTCAACTCCGCCAGGTCGCCACTATCCAGCCGGATCGCGTGCACCTTGAAGTCGCCGCCCAGCTTGCGCGCAAGGTCGATCACGTTTTGCACGCCCTGCATCGTGTCGTAAGTATCGACCAGCAGCACCGTCTCGGGATAACTGCGCGTGAACGCGGCAAAGGCCTCGGCTTCGTCGGCAAAGGCTTCTATGTAGCTATGCGCCATCGTGCCGGATACCGGGATGCCGTAGGCGCGGCCCGCCTCGACGTTCGAGGTCGCGCTGACACCGGCGATATGGAACGCGCGCGCGCCTTGCATCGCCCCGTCGCGGCCGTGGATACGCCGCGCGCCGAAATCGACCACCGCGCGCCCCCCTGCCGCTTCGACCACCCGCGCGGCCTTGCTCGCCAGCAGCGTTTGAAGATGCACAACGTTCATCACCGCCGTCTCGACAAGCTGCGCCTCGCCGATCGGCGCTTCGATCTCCAGGATCGGCTCGTTATCGAAAACCGGCGTGCCCTCCGGCACGGCATGAACGCTGCCGGTGAAACGGAACTCGCGCAGCCAGTCGAGAAATGCCGGCGTGAACTTGCCGAGATCGCGAAGGTAGGCGATGTCTTCGTCGCCAAAACGCAGGTTTTCGAGATAGTCGAGGACGTCGTTTAGCCCCGCGGCCAGCAGGTAGTTTCGCTCATCCGGCAGATCGCGCACAAACAGCGAGAACGCCGCGCGCTCATGCATGTCCCGATCGAAATAGGACTGCATCATCGTCAGTTCGTATAGGTCGGTGAAAAGCGCGCCGTTGGAAAGAGCCCCGCTTGTACCAGGCATTATGAGCCTTTCAGGCGATGTGAGAAGCCGGAATAATCAATACCATAGCCCGCTCATCCAACGATAGCGCGGGCGCACCAAAGCCCCGCCCATTTCCGCCAGCTGTTCGAGCGGGTTGGCCGGCAGCGGCAGCGGATCGAGATCGCGCGGGTTCAGCTCTCGCAGGCGCGCCACGCGGTCCTCCGTCTTCGGATGTGAGCGCAGCAGCGATGGCGCCGGGTTCTTGCGCCCCGGCATCAAGATGTTCTCCCAGAACTGCCCCTGGAGCCGTTCCAGCCTCATCAGCGCGGACGCCAGCCCGTCCGGGTCGCCCGACAGCCGCGCGCCCTCCAGATCGGCGTCATACTCGCGCGCCCGCGACAGCGCCAACTGCAGCACGGCCGAGATTGTCGGCGCGAAGTAGAGCAGCAGCACGGGCGCCCACGGGATATGCGCTTCACCCATCATCACCAGCGGCAGGTTCAACGCCACGAGGAACACCGCCAGATAGCTCATCAGCAAGGTGAGACGGCTGAGCATATCTGCCACGCCCATGATCCACAGGTCGCCGTTGCGGATGTGGCTGATCTCGTGCGCGAGCACGCCCGCGAGTTCGCGTGTGCCCAGCCGGCTGACCAGCCCGGTCGTGACGGCAAGCGAGGCGTCATCGCGCCGCCCGGTGGCGAACGCGTTCATCATGTTGCTGGGGATGACGTAAACCTTTGGCTGCGCCCCCAGCCCCGCGCGGCGCGCCAGCGCATTGACGATCCGCAACAGCCCGCCATCCTGGCCCGGATGCACACGTCGGGCATCGTACATCCGCATGACGGCGTCTGGCGCAACGCGCGGCCCGACGAGCAGCAGAAGCCCGACAGAGACGAAGGTCCACACCACGCCTGCCCCGCCAAACAGCAGCCACGCGCAAAGGGCCGTCAACGCGGCGATGCCGCCCACCAGGACGACGGAATGAAGCACGTTTCGCAGCTTCGGATCGGACGGCTCGTCCATCAGGGAAAACACGTAACTCGTTCGCCTATGTTCGATGCAATGTGCCCATGAGATAAGCAGAATAGCCCGTCGCGCAAGCGACGGCGTGTCTCAGGCGAAGTGGTCGATCGTGCGCACCGTCTCGCCGGTCCCGTGCGCGCGCAGGAACGGCACAACCGCCTCGGCCTCGTCGAGCACGTGGAATTCCGGCTCCAGCCCTTCGCGAATGAAATTCTCCGCGCGCATCTCGTCAAGCAGGCGGAGCAGCGGACGCCAGTACTCGTCAACATTCACGATCACGACCGGCTTTTCGTGGTGTGCCAGTTGCACCCAGGTCAACTGCTCGACCAGTTCTTCCAGCGTACCGATGCCGCCGGGCAGCGCGACAAACGCATCCGCGCGCTGGAACATGAGCATTTTGCGCTCGTGCAGGTCCTTGGTCACGATCAGTTCATCAAGATCGGACAACGGTTTTTCCAGCGCGATCAGGCTTTCTGGGATGATGCCGGTGACCTCGCCGCCATTGGCCATCACCGCGCGCGCCACTTCGCCCATCAGCCCGCTGCTGCCGCCGCCGAAGATCAAGCGCACATTCGCCTGCGCCATCGCCCGGCCGAGCGCGCGCGCGGCTTCCGCGTAACGCGGGTTCTCGCCGCTGCCGGAGCCGCAGTAGACGCAGATGCTGTTGATGGATGAGGTGGGCGTTCCGTTGTCTTTCATGGTCTTTTTATCTCTAGGCTTGATGCACGGGCGCCTGTGACCGCGCGGACCCCCTGATGTAAAGCCGCGCGGGTGGTTCGACAAGCGTGCCGGTGGCGCCGTCGCCGCCGTGCCCGTGGGCTGCGCCTGGGCCACGTTGTCCAACACGCTCATGCATGATGCCAATAAACAGGTGCTGTGAAAGCTTTCGGCTAACGTGGCCTCAGATTTGCTTTTCCCTTTCCAGGCCTTGTGGCGTAGCATGTTCGCGGCTTATGGAAAGCGCTATGACTAGGTCAAGATTGATAGGGGTGATCGTGCTGCTCGCGGCCATGGGCGGGACGCTGCTTTGGCTCAGCGATGCCCGGTGGCTTGGCGCAATTGTCTCCGTGAGCGACAACGCGGCTGAGACCACGGTCGCGACGACGAGCCCCGACACGAGCGAACCCTCCTCATCCGAGGTCGTGTCATCGGAGGTCTCGACATCGGACGAAGCCGCGCGCCCCGCGCCTGACGCTCCGGCCTTCGACATCGTGCGCGTGGAGGATTCCGGCTCAGTGGTCATCGCGGGGACAGCGCCGCCGGAATGGCGCGTGCGTGTCAGCGCGCAGGACCGCGTGATCGGCGAGGTCAAGACCGGGTTTGACGGCACTTGGGTGTTGCTGCCCGAGGCCCCCCTGCCGCCGGGGGATCATTCGCTGAGTTTGACGGCGCTTTCGCCGGATGGTGCGCGCACAGTGAACGCTCCGGAGCGCGTGGCCGTGTCGGTCGCGCAGGATAGCGCCCCTGCCGTGGTGGCGCTTTCGCGGGACAATCAGCCGACACGTATTCTGCAATCGGGGATGGTTGAAACACCGCGCAAGCCTGGCAACGCGCCTGACGCGGGTTCGCTCGCTGTTGCCATCACGACCGTCGACTACGAAGCGCGCGATCCAACCGGCCAACTCCATTTGAGCGGACAGGCCGAAGCCGGAGCACGCATCGCGCTTTATCTCGACGATCGCTTCATCGGCTCGACGAGAGCCGATACGAGCGGAGCGTGGCGCTTCACCCTGACCGACATTCTCGACTCGGACACGCACACTATCCGGGCCGATCACGTTCACATGGCGGATGGCGAGGTGCGTGCGCGCGCCGAGGTCGCGTTCCAGCCGGAAGGCGTCGCCGTCGCCGCCTCCGAACCAGGCGAAACGCGGACCGCCTTGGCGGGCGAAGTCCGTTCCGGCGGCGCGTCGGCCAGGCAGGCGCGCGCCACCCAGGCGACGACGCCGGATATCGGCGGTGGGCCCGCGGCCTTGAGTGAACGCGCGCAAGCGCCCGGTGAGACATCGCCGACGGCCGTGGTCGTACGCCAAGGCGACACGCTCTGGCACATCGCCGAGCGCCATTACGGCAGCGGTGTGCGCTATACCAAGATTTTCCGCACAAACCGCGATCAGATCCGCAGCCCGCACAGGATCTATCCCGGCCAGCGCTTCGATCTGCCGCAACAATCGAACTGAGCGCGGTCACATGCGGGCGTAGATCGTTTGCGGAACGCGGGCCAAATCAGAAGCTTAGACGCTCGCTCCTCAGTGCTTGGCGTTATGACAGGGGCCGAAGGCGCGGCCGGCCCGGTTTGCGTCGCGCGGCGGCATCCTCTATATCTGTTTTGAATTATTCAAAACCTGAACGCGGGGCAGTGCTCGCGATTTCACCTGGTTGACCACGCGCCGGCGGTGGGTATGCCGTTCTTGGGCGCACCCTGTGATCCCGCCTGTCGGGTTCATGCCCCATAGGAATTCAATTTGAGACGTCTCGGCAATCAATCTCCCGCCCCGGCGGGCGAGGACATGTTCGCCCAGCGCAGCAGCCACTGGGCCGTCCTCCGGGGCCTCGCCCCTTACGTCTGGCCGAAGGACCGCCCCGATCTTCGCTTTCGCGTCGTGCTCGCGGTCATTGCCCTGGTGCTCGCCAAGGTCATCACGGTGTCAACGCCGCTGGCCTACAAGGGGGCGGTCGACTGGCTCACGGGCAACGCCAGCGGCGAGGACGCCGTCAGCGCCACCACGCTGGCTTATCTGCCGGTCATGCTGATCCTGGCCTATGGCCTCGGCCGCGTGCTGATGATGGTCTTCACCCAGCTGCGCGACGTGCTGTTCACCCGCGTGGGGCAGAACGCCGTGCGCATGCTGTCGAAGCAGGTCTTCGAGCATCTGCACAACATGTCGCTGCGCTTCCACCTTGAGCGGCGCACAGGCGGCCTGAGCCGGGTCATCGAGCGTGGCAAGTCCGCCGTCGAGCTGATCATGCGCATGGGCGTGCTGAACTCGATGCCAACCGTCCTGGAGCTGGCGCTGGTCTGCGGCATGCTGGGGTTTTATTTCGGGCCTGAATACGTGCTGGTGATCCTCGCGACCGTCGGCGCCTATGTGTTCTTCACCCTCAAGGCCAGCGAATGGCGCATGGCGATCCGCCGCGAGTTGAACCAATCCGACAACGACGCCAGCACGAAGGCGATCGACAGCCTGCTGAACTACGAGACGGTCAAGTATTTCGGCAACGAGGGCTGGGAGATACGCCGCTTCGACCGCTCGCTGGCGGGCTACGAGGACGCCGCG
>CAYFVF010000074.1:4955-7973 GCA_964346335.1 uncultured Hyphomicrobiaceae bacterium | reverse complement strand
CTTCGCGGGCGCGTGGGGCGCGGCGCGGCGCAGGCGACCTGTCTGCTGCTGTATCAAGGCCCGCTCAGCGACACGGCGGAAGCGCGCTTGAAGGCGCTGCGCGAGACCGAGGACGGCTTTCGCATCGCAGAAGAAGACCTGCGGCTGCGCGGCGGGGGCGAGATCCTTGGCGCGAAGCAATCCGGGGACCCGGGCTTTCGCGTGGCACGCTTGCCCGAGGATAGCGAAGTCCTTGAAGCCGCGCGCGATCAGGCCAAGCTGCTGCTGGAACGCGATCCTGAGCTTGAGACCCCCCAGGGCACGGCCGCGCGGGCGTGTCTGTATGTCTTCGAGCGGGACGCGGCGATCCGCGCAGTACGCGCGGGCTGATAGAGCAAGGGGTGAACCGGCGATACGGCTCACCCCTCGTTCACAGGGAGATGCAGATGTCACAAGGCTTAGTTGCCGCGGTCAGACATCTGCTCCCAGAAGGCGCGGCTGCCGAACTCTTCGTCGGCCGGCGTGGCCGAAGCGACGGACGCAGCGCCAACAAAAGCAAGCGCAGACAGCAGGGTGACGATGGTCTTCATGGTCTTTCTCCGTTTTTCGATTGGTTTCAACTTCAAGGCGCAGTGAGATCGATTAGCCCTTGTTGGAAATCTGCTCCCAGAACGCGCGGCTACCGAATTCTTCGTCAGTCGGGGCGGCCGAAGCGACGGACGCAGCACCAACAAACGCAAGCGCAGACAGCAGAGTCACGATCGTCTTCATGGTCTTTCTCCTTCAGTTTTGGTGTTTTTAATTCGCATTTTTTATGCCGCCTTCTTTCTTCGTTGGCATGATTGTAATGTAACCCAAATGACCACTAAAGGGAATGGGGTTACACTACCCTGTTACTACAGATGAAGTGTCTGTGATTGAGCGTGAATACATGAATGCTTGGGCGGTCGAAATTGGCTGTTTTCCGCGCTGCCCGGCGCACGAAAATGCCATTCCCGGTGAGCCAAACGGGCTTTAGGATGGGCGCAGGATGCTGGACGGGACCGTTTCGCGCATTTTGAGGTCGTTCCGGCGCTGTCTCGCCGTCGGCGCCCTGCCAGCCTGATGCCCACATTCAGGCGCCGCTGATACATCTCAGGTCCGGAGACCACATGACGCCGCAGCCGCCATTCTTGCTGCTCAAAGCGATCGACGCCTTCCAAAACCTCGCCACAGATGATTTGCGCGCGCTTTATGCGGCCGCGCATGTCGTTTCGCTGGCCAGCGGCGAGAAGCTGGCAGAGTCCGGAGAGCCGGTGGACGCGCTCAACGTTGTGATGTCTGGCCGGCTGATCGCGGTGGCCGAGGAGGCCTGGGGCCCCGAAGAGCAGGTTGCCAAGGCGATATTCGCGCCTGCGACGGCAATTGATACGTCCGCGTTCTTCGCCTTCAACTCTCATCCCTGGCAGGTCGTAGCCGCGCGGCCCAGCACCGTTCTGCGCCTGTCACGCGCGGATTTCCGCGAGGTGATGGCCAGGATGCCGCATCTCTGGGAGAGCCTGCTGGCCGGGGTCATGCCGGCCGGCGCGCGAAGGACACCGGCTGTCGTGAAGCCGGCCGCGCGCACGATCGCGGTGTGCGCGGGCGGGGGCGGGGAGGTTCCCAGGGATTTTCTGCGTGCGCTCTCGGGCGCGCTGGAGACGCTGGGCGCATGCCAGATCCTGTCTTCGTCGGGGCTTGGCCAGAACCAGCCGGGCGGTATTGCCATCGACGACCCCCAAGTCGCGCATGAACTGGAGGAAAGCGAACGGCTGAACGATGTCGTGCTCTACATCGCCGACGGCGCGCTGACCCCCTGGACGCGGCGGTGTATTGACCGCGCCGATGAGGTGCTGATCGTTGGCGTGGATGATGGCGACCCCTCGGGCGGGCGGATTCCCACCACCGAAATCGAACGATGCGGGCTGGCGATGGCGGGTGGGCGCGCGGCGCGGCTGGCCGTCGTAACCGGGCGCCTGTCGGGCCGCGCGCAGGGCGGAGCCGGGCGCTGGCTCGCGGCGCGGCCGGTGCAGTCGCATCATTTCGTGGCGCTGGGCGATGCGGAGTCCTTCGCGCGGCTCGCGCGCTTCATCATGGGCCGTGCCAACGCTGTGACGTTGGCTGGCAGCGGGCTGAGCGGCGCGGCGCATCTCGGGGCCGTCTTGGCGCTGGCGGACTCGGGCGTGCCACTGGATGCTGTCGGAGGGACCGGCGCGGGCGCGGCGGTTGGCGCGTTGCTCGCCTGCGGCCTCGAGCCGGGCGACATTGACGCGCTGGCCCGCTCGATTTTCACGGATCGCGGCGTGCTCACCGGCGCGCGCCGCCAGGCGGCTGTGTTTGGTGGGCGCCTGGGGCTTTATGGCCATGCCCGCTATGACCGGCTGATCGACAAGCATGTGCCTCATGGGACAGCGGAGGATCTTCGCCTGCCGTTCCGCGGCTTCGCGGCCAACATCTCGCGCGCACGCCTGTGGCCGCATGAGCACGATAGCCTGCAGGCGATCGTCCGCACCAACTGGACACCGCCGGGCGTATTCGCGCCCTTCATTTCCGGCGAAGGCGACATGCTCGTGGACGGCTCAGGGACCGCGCCGCCACCGGTCGACGCGCTGCGAAAGCTCGGCGTGGGGCGGGTGTTCGCGGTCCAGCCGCTGCCCGGCCCCTTGGGACGCGCTCCGGCGGCCTATGGTGATCTGCGCCAGATAATGGCGCGCGGGATGCTCCGGCGCGGGCGAGCGGCGCCGCAAACGCGGCTGCCAGGCTGGCCGGATATGAGCGTGCGTGCGCAGACGCCACGCTGGTTCGCGGGCGAAGACGTGCCGGAGGACGTGGTCGTGTTTCAGCCGCCCATGCCGCGCGGCGTCTCGATCCTGGATTTCGCCAAGCACGCGCGGATCATGGCAATGGCGCGCGAGTGGACGCTACGCGAGATCGAACACTTGCGCGCCGAGGGAGACCCGGTGTTCGCGGCCGTCGCCACCTATGTCGATGAGGTGCTGGAGGAAAATCGCTGACCCGGCC
>CAYFVF010000074.1:0-4855 GCA_964346335.1 uncultured Hyphomicrobiaceae bacterium | reverse complement strand
TCCGGGTGCCCCTCGATGTCAGCGTAGAACATGGTCGCGTGGAAGCTGCCTTCGAGCTGGTAGGACTCCAGCTTGGTCATGTTCACGCCGTTGGTGGCGAAGCCGCCCAGCGCCTTGTATAGCGCCGCGGGCACGTTGCGCACCCGGAACACGAAGCTGGTGATGACCGGGCCGTTGCCCGCCGGCACCGGGGCGGGCTCGCGCGCCAGCACGAGAAAGCGCGTTGTGTTGTGCTGCGCGTCCTGGATGTCGCTGCGCATGACCTGGAGGCCGTGAACTTCCGCCGCCAGCGCCGAGGCGATCGCCGCCTGCGAGATGTCGCCGGCCCGCGCGATCATGCGCGCCGCGCCCGCCGTGTCCGCTTGTGTGACAGGCTCCAGCCCGAGGCTCTGGATCACCTTGCGGCATTGGCCCAGCGCCTGGATGTGACTGTGGACCGTGCGCAGGTCGGCCTCGCGCGCGCCGCGCAACGCCAGAAGCTGGTGCGAAATGCGCTCGAAGTGTTCGCCGATGATTTGCAGGCCGGAGTCCGGCAAGAGATGATGGACGTCCGCCACGCGCCCCGCGACCGAGTTCTCGACGGGGATCATTGCGCAGCCCGCATCACCCCCATGCACGGCATTCAGCGCGTCTTCAAAGGTTGCGCAGCCCACGGCTTCCATGTCGGGAAACTTGTCGCGGCAGGCGATATGCGAGTTGGCCCCCGGTTCGCCCTGGTAGGCGATCTTCACCGCGGTGCGGCGCGCGGACGGTTTCGACAAAGCGGGGTCGGCCGCCGGGTCATGGCGCTTCTTCACGTTGGCTTCCATCTTCTCCGCTCATCAGCTCTGGGCGCGCTCGGTCGCCTGGGCGGTGTGATGCTGAGACGCGGCGAACAGCGCTCTTGCGCGCGCCAGGTCGTCCGGCGTGTCAACGCCCAGCGGCACGCTGTCAACGAGGCGCACACCAATGCGCATGCCGGCTTCGAGCGCGCGTAGTTGCTCCAGCCGTTCACGTTTTTCCAGTGTCGACGCGGGCAGCGATACGAACCGCGCAAGCGCCTCGCGCCGATAGGCATAGATCCCGATATGATGAAGGAACGGCCCGTAGCCCGAGGGTGCCGCCGCCCTCGTGAAATAAAGCGCGCGCAGCGTGCCATCATCGCCGGAGGGTGTGCCGATCACCTTCACAACGTTCGGATCGATCACTTCGCCCGCATCGTCGATCTCGGCGGCCAGCGTGGCGATATCGGTCTGCGGGTCATCCAGCGGCGCGACACAAGCGCGCACCAGCGCCGGGTCAAGCATGGGGAGATCGCCCTGGATATTGACGATGATATCGGCCCCGACGTCACCGGCGACCTTGCAGGCGGCTTCGTGAACGCGGTCGGAGCCGCTGGCGTGATCAGCGCGGGTCATGACGGCGCGCGCACCTGCCTGCGTGACGGCTTCGGCTATGGTATCGTCATCCGTTGCGACAAAAACATCCCCCGCGTTGGCCGCGACGGCGCGCCGCCACACATGAACGATCATAGGGTCGCCCGCGATCTCGGCGAGGGGCTTGCCCGGCAGACGACTCGCCTGGATGCGAGCAGGGATGATAATGAGCGAGCGAGACATTTTGATTGTTTTCGTTTGCGAGCCGGCGCTCGCGCCCCCGTGGCGCGCGCCAAACCAAGTTGCATCGCGGCGCTAAGAAACGCTATATGCGGCTGGCTGGTCAACCTATTTCCGCGCGCCCGGCAGGTGCTGCACTCGACCTCGGCGCATCAATTTGAGGATCGCATAATATGGACCTGTGGACCTTTAACAAACTTGCTGCGGCCACGCTGCTCAGCTTGCTCGTCATCTTCGGCGGGAGCACGGCTGTCACCGTTCTGTATCCAACGGGCGGTCCTGGACAGGTTCAGATCGTCGAGATCGAGGACGAAACCGAGGTCGCTGAAGCTGACACCGAAGCGGAATCGGAACCCGCGCAAGAGGAGCGGACCTTGCCGCAACTGCTTGCCGCGGCCAGCGTGTCGGCGGGCGAGCGCGTCGGCCGCGAGTGCTCGGCGTGCCACGTGTTTGAAGAGGGCGGCGCGAACAGGGTTGGGCCCAACCTGTACAGCGTTGTCGGCCGGGAAGTCGCGTCGGTCGACGGGTTCAACTACTCCAGCGCCCTGCAGGAATACGGCGGCGAATGGAGCTACGAGCGGCTGGATTGCTTCCTCGAAAACCCCTCGGGCTGCGTACAGGGCACCAGCATGGGCTACGCTGGCATCAATGACCCGGAAAAACGCGCCAACATGATCGCTTACCTTGCTTCGCTCGGCGACGCGCCTGCGTTCCCTGAGCCGGAAGCGGCGGCCGAAACCGATGCAGCGGCCGCTGACAGCGAAGCAGAAACCGAAAGCGCGTCGGCGAGCGAAGCCGGCAGCGCCGAAGCGGGCGATGAAACAGAAGAGCAGCAGACAGCCGCTGCGGAAGAAGTCCCCGCCGAGGAAGGTGCCGCCACGGCCGACATGACGGGCGACGCCGCCACGACTGACGCCGATGCCGCTGACACGGCAGATGCCACCGAAGAAAGCGCCGAGACGGCTGACGCGCCTGCCGATACTACGGATGCCGGCGACACCCAGCTCGCAGCGATGTTTGCCAATGCCAGCGCAGCAGACGGCGAGAAAGCCGCTCGGGTGTGCTCGGCTTGTCATACATTCAACGAAGGCGGCGGCAACCGCGTCGGGCCAAACCTTTACGGCGTTATGGGTAATGACGTCGCCGCCGCCGAAGGGTTTAGGTACTCAAACGCTCTGAAAGACTTGAGTGGTCAGTGGACCTATGAGCGCATGAACGAATGGCTGCGCGCGCCGATGGATTACGTGGACGGCACCAGCATGGCCTATGCGGGCGTGAAGGACGAGGCAAAGCGGGCGAACATCATCGCTTATCTCGCCTCGCTGGGCGAAGCGCCACCGCTGCCCGGCTCCGAGAAAGAAGCCGGCGAGGCTGACGACACCGAGGATGCCGCCAAGGCGGATGAAGCGGGCAAGAAGACCAAGGCCGCTCGGCTGGAGAGCGAATCGGCGGCGCAATAAGCCCTTGAGTGCGAAAAACCCGGGGCGCGTCTTCCGTGGCCCGCCCGCGGACCCCACCGCCCGGCGAAGGCGCAATGGAGGTTTTTTAATTTGCCGCTGAATGTGATGGCGGGGCATGTTAAAAGACAGTTAGACCACGCTGCCGCACCCGTGCGTGAGCGGCGCGCCCTCTTCAGCCAAAACTCGGGAGTGTCATGGTTTCTCGTGCTTTCGCCGCTGTCTTAGCCATTGTTGTCTCAACAACCGCGCCCGCCGCATTTGCCGAAAACGAGGCGTCCGATGGGATGGAGCGGCATCACGGGCTTTCCCTGATCACGCCGGAACCTCAGCTCCCCGCCGACTTTCCGCATTTCCCCTACGCCAATCCGGATGCGCCGAAAGGCGGCGAAGTGCGCCTGCCCGCCATCGGGAGTTTCGATACGCTCAATCCGATTCCGTTGAAGGGCACCAAGGCGAGCGGACTGGGACTGCTCTACGAACAGTTGATGACCAACAGCCTGGACGAGCCCTCGGCTGAGTATGGCCTGATCGCGAAATGGGTGTCTTACCCGGAGGATTATTCATCCGTGACCTTCGGGCTGAATCCGAAGGCGCGCTGGCATGACGGTGAGCCGATCACGCCGGAAGACGTCGTCTTCTCGTTCGATGTGCTCAAGGAAAACAACCCGTTCTACGCCGCTTATTACGCCAACGTCACGAGCGCGGAACAAACCGGCGAGCGCGAGGTTACCTTCCGTTTCGACACCACGGGCAATCGCGAATTGCCGCTCATCGTCGGCCAGATGCTGGTGTTCCCCAAGCACTACTGGGATGGATCGGAGAACCCGGACCCCGCGAGCACCACGCTGGAGCCGCCGCTGGGGTCGGGACCCTACCGCATCGTCGAAGCCGAAGGTGGGCGGCGCATCAGTTACGAGCGCGTCGAAGACTACTGGGCCAAGGACCTGCCGACACGCAAGGGCCAGTACAACTTCGACCGCGTCGAGTATGAATATTTCCGCGACACCACGGTCGCGTTCGAGGCTTTCAAGGCTGGCAAGCTGGACTTCTACGTGGAGAGCAGCGCGAAAAATTGGGCACAGGGTTATGATTTCCCGGCGAAAAACCGCGGGGACGTCATCAAGCGCACAGTGGAGCTCGACACCCCCCAGCCGATGCAAGCTTTTGTGTTCAACACCCGCCGCGATCGCTTTGCCGATCCACGCGTGCGCCGCGCCTTCAACTATGCGTTCGATTTCGAGTGGGCGAACAAGAACCTGTTTTTCGGCCAGTACGCGCGCACCGACAGCTTCTTCAAGAACACCCAGATGGAGGCACAGGGCGTTCCGGAGGGCCGCGAGCGCGAGATCCTGGAGCGGCTGCGCGCCGAGTATCCCGAGCACGTGCCCGAAGAGGTCCTGACCGAAGACTATACCAATCCCGAGGGCGGCGGACGCCGCGCCATGCGCGCCAACCTGCGCGAGGCGCTATCGCTGCTGCGCGAAGCAGGCTGGGACAGCAAAGGCGGCGAATTGGTCAACGCCCGGACCGGCGAGCGGTTCGAGGTCGAGTTCTTGCTGCGCTCCCCCGCGATGGAGCGGGTCGTGCTGCCGTATTCCCAGACGCTGGAGCGCTTGGGGATCGACGTGTCGGTGCGCGTGGTCGACTCATCGCAGTACCAGGAGCGTGAGAACACATTCGACTTCGATGTCATCGTTGACAGTTTCAGGCAGTCGAACTCGCCGGGCAACGAGCAGCGTGATTTCTGGGGTTCGCAAGCCGCCAAGACGCCGGGCAGCCGCAATACCATCGGTATTCAGA
>CAYFVF010000073.1:0-7976 GCA_964346335.1 uncultured Hyphomicrobiaceae bacterium | reverse complement strand
CCCGCATCACCGATTGGTCCGGCGCGCCGATCAGCGTCATCGCGATTTTCGCCGCGCTCGGCGGCGTGGTCGCGCAGATCGTGCTGGCCACCCGCATCCTCTACGGGCTGGGCCGGATGAACAAGGTCCCGGCATGGTTCAGCGTGGTGCATCCACGCACGCGGACACCGCTCAACGCGACCGTCGTCGTCACGCTCATCATCATCGTGCTGGCCGCGACGCTGCCGACCCGCGAACTTGCCGAGACGACGGCCGGGGCAACGCTGTTCGCGTTTTCGTTCGTCAACCTCGCGCTCTGGCGGCTAAAAGGCAAATCGAGCTACAGCCCCGCGGGCTTCGCGGTGCCGCGCGCCTTGCCGTTACTCGGCGCGATTTTTTCGCTCGCATTTCTGGTGTTCGACCTCGCCCGGCGCTTCCTATGACGCCTTCGTGGCGCTGGTCCTGCTGGTTGCGCCGCTCTGATTGTCAGAAGCGGTCTTGCGCGGCGCACGCTTGGGCTTGGCCGCGCCGGGTTGCCTTGTCTCACCGGCTAGCATCATCTGGCGCTGGCTCAGGGTGGACTGCGCCACCTCCCAAACGAAGGAAAAGGAATGGAGCGAATTTTCGTCGATCCGGTCATTGTCGAGATCGGCGATCACCTCGTGGAAGATGGCGAAGAGCTGGCTCCGGATCGCTTCGAGCTGATCGGACCCGGCGGCCTGTTCCGCTTGCTCCACGAGCGCGGCAATCTGCGTGTTGTAGCGATCAGCGCGGTTCTTGCGCGCATTGGAAAGCCAGCTGCGCACCTGCCATAGCCCCGATGCGAGGATCACCATGATCGACACCGCCACGCCAATCGGTTCGGCATACGCGACGAGGAACGAGGGTTTGTCGCGCTCGTAGTAGCTCAGGGCGCCGGGATGCACGCCAATTGTCAGGCTCTGTTGATCGGTCGGGGCCGAGATGAAAGCTGCCTGGTGATTGCCCTCGACCATCTGCTGGCGGCGCTCAAAAAGGGTCGTGACGATCTGGTTGGCAATGTCATCGGGCAGCCTGGCGTTGGCGACGAGCAGCGCATCGACGCTCAGCACGTCAATGGTCTCGCGCGGGACAGGACGGTCGCCCGAATACACGCCCTTGGGCACCTCCATGCGCGCTACGGCTGGGTCGAACAACGCCATCGCCTGGGCCTGATCGAGGCCAAGGAGTTCGATGTCCGCGGAACGGATCGCATCGGCGATCGCGTCGTTGCCCAGCGCGATGATGACGAACAGCGCATCCACCTCGCCAGCGCCCAGCGCCGCCAGCCCATCGCTCAGCGTACCCGGCACCGGATCGACGGCGTCCCTGGCCACCTGGTAATGATCCAGTAGCTGGTTAAATGCAATGTTCGAACCGGAGCCCTCGGGCATCAGCGCCACCCGTTTGCCCGCGAGGTCGCTGACATCGGCGATACCGGCGCCGCCGCGCACGAGCAGATGATAAACTTCGGGATACAACCGCGCGATCAGCTTCACATTGCGGCCAAGCTGCGTGTTGCTTTGCACCAGCCCGAGCGTGGTTTCGCTGGTCGCCACGCGCTGCGCATTCTCCGCCGCGCCGCCGCTTCTTTGCATACCAGCGCGGATCGCGGGGTCGGACGTGGCCAGCGTATCGGCCATCACGTGCCCGAGAGCGTCATATGTGCCGTGGGCGGTGCCCGTGGTGATGATCAGCCGGGCGCGGCCGTCGCCGCCCATGAGCGCGTAGACCAGTCCAATCATCAGGACGGTGAAAACCCCGATCCCGACCGGCAGCCAGCGCCAGATAGCGCCGGAGCGGGGCTGTAGCCGCCCCTTCGCTTGTCGGATTCGCTCAAGCACGGGGCTTTGTCGGGGCATCAGGGGAACCCTTGAGAGGCGTGCGCATCAAACAAGACGGCTGCGCTCAACTGCGGCCTCGATGAACGAGGCGAAAAGCGGGTGCGGTTCGAAGGGCCGGGACTTCAACTCCGGGTGAAACTGCACGCCAATGAACCAGGGATGTTCCGTGATCTCGACAATCTCGGGCAACAAGCCATCGTCCGACACCCCCGTCACGCGCAGGCCCGCGCGCTCAAGGTGATCGCGGTAATGCATGTTCACCTCGTAGCGGTGGCGGTGGCGCTCCGAGATTCGCTCGGTTCCGTAAATCTGCGCCACCCGGCTATCCGGGGCCAGGACGGCCTCATACGCGCCCAGACGCATGGTCCCGCCGAGATCGTCGGTCTCCGCGCGCTTTTCCAGTTCGTTGCCGCGCATCCACTCTGTCATGAGGCCGACGATGGGGATTTCAGCGGCACCGAATTCGGTCGAGTTCGCGCCTGACAGTCCAGCCACATCGCGCGCCATCTCGATGACAGCCATCTGCATGCCGAAACAGATCCCGAAATATGGCACCCCGCGTGTACGCGCGAACCGCGCCGCGGCAATCTTCCCCGCGGCCCCGCGCTCACCGAAGCCGCCGGGAACGATGATGCCATTGACATTCTCCAGAAACGGCGCGGCGTCTTCACGCTCGAAAACCTCGGCCTCGATCCACACGATATTGACATGAACGCCGTTGGCGATGCCGCCATGAACCAGCGCCTCGGTTAAGGATTTGTAGGCGTCGCGAAGTTCTGTGTATTTGCCAACGATCGCGATGGTTACATCGCCGTCCGGGTTGGCGATGTTGTCCGAAATGCGGTGCCAGCGTGTGAGGTCCGGCGTGGGCGCGCGCTCGATGCCGAAGGCCTCCAGCACTGCGCTGTCGAGCCCCTCGCGGTGATAGGCCACCGGCACGTCGTAGATGCTGTCGACGTCCAGCGCCTGGATCACCGCCTCTTCGCGGACATTGCAGAACAACGCGATCTTGCGGCGCTCTTCGGCCGGCACTTCGCGGTCCGCGCGGCACAACAGGATGTCGGGCTGGATGCCGATCGAGCGCAGCTCCTTGACGGAGTGCTGGGTCGGCTTGGTCTTGAGTTCGCCCGCCGCGCCGACATAAGGCAGCAGCGTCAGGTGGATGAAGATGGCGTTGCCGCGCGGGAGCTTGATGGAAAGCTGGCGGATCGCCTCGAAGAACGGCAAGCCCTCGATGTCCCCGACCGTGCCGCCGATCTCGCACAGAACGAAATCGACATCGTCATTGCCCGCCACGATGAAATCCTGAATGGCGTTGGTGACATGCGGGATGACCTGGACGGTGCCGCCGAGAAAATCGCCGCGCCGCTCCTTGGCAATGATGTCGGAATAGATGCGCCCTGTGGTGACGTTATCGGCCTGGCTGCACGGCACGCCGGTGAAGCGCTCGTAGTGCCCGAGATCCAGATCGGTCTCCGCCCCGTCGTCGGTGACGAACACCTCGCCGTGCTGGAACGGGCTCATCGTGCCCGGATCAACGTTGAGATAGGGGTCGAGCTTGCGCAGCCGGACCGTGTAGCCGCGCGCCTGCAGCAATGCGCCAAGGGCCGCCGATGCCAGCCCCTTGCCAAGAGAGGAGACCACGCCGCCAGTGATAAAAACATATCGCGCCATGGGCTTTCAAATTACACGCGCACGGGCCTGCGCGAAGCGCGCGCGTGAGGCTATCCACAAGCGAGAGCGCCGCCGCGAGCGCCGCGACGGGGTGAGCGCCCCGCTATTCGGGCTGCGGCACTTGCGGTTGAGACGGCGGAAGGATCGGCTCCAGATCGGGAAGCGCCGGGGCCTGGCCGCCACCCTGAGACGCCGGCGTATCGCCGATCGTCGGCCCGGCGGTGCGCAGGTCGGCAATGACCGTGAGACCGATGCTCGTGGCGAAGAACGCGGCCGCGAGATAGGCCGTGACGCGGGTCAACATGTTGCCCGAGCCGCGCCCGGACATCATGCCGCCACCACCACCGCCAATACCCAGCGCGCCGCCCTCGGAGCGCTGCAGCAGGATGATCGCAACCATTGCGACGCAGATCATCAGGTGAATGACAAGTACAAGCGTGGTCATGACGTATCCAATTTGATGTCGTGCGGCTGCGCCTCAAACGGCTCAGCCCTGCTCGTTCGGACCCTTCGCGGGTGGCGGCGGCGTCTGGCTGCGCGTGACGCCGGTCTGCGGTGTTTCGCCCGGCTTTCGCATCGGGACGGGCGGGATCACGTCCAGCCGGCGCGGTTCCTGGCTTAATTCGACGGGACTGGCTGCATATGCCTCGGGGCAGCGAAACTTCAGCGCCTCTTCTATCTTCATATACCGCTGGATAAGATCGAGTTGCGGCTGCGTCAAGTTTGCCCGCGCCCACTGCGCGCCGCGCTGCAGATGATCCCGCACGCCAATGCGCGCCAGTGTCGCGCGCTCGGCGGCGTAACGCTTGCACGCGGCCTCGGTGAGCGGGAGGGCGCTGGCGTGCGGCATGTAAGACGCGGCGCCTAGCACCGCGACAAAAACGATCTTTGCCCCCCGCGCCCATCTCATGGCGAAACGTGATCCTCCACGCCTGAGTTTGCGGGCTGGGCCTTTGGACGCGCCGACGCAATCGCCAGAAGGCTGTGCGCATTCAGGCTGGCGCCGCCAACGAGCGCGCCATGCACATCCACGGCGTCCAAGACCATCGCGGCGTTGTCGGGCGTGACGGAGCCACCGTACAGCAAGCGGAAGCCGGCAGCCGCCTGGCTGCCCATCACGGTGGAAAGCTCTTGTGCGATAAAGTTATGCGCTTCCGCGATCTCGTCCTGGCGCGGGGTTTGCCCGGTCCCGATCGCCCAAACAGGCTCATACGCGATAATGGTGTTGCGCCGCGAAGCACTGGGCGGGACAGAGCCATGCAACTGCCGGCGCAATACTTCGAACGTGAGGCCCTTGTCACGCTCCCCGCGGGTCTCGCCGATGCAGATGATCGCCTGCATTCCTGCGCGGAACGCCGCCTGCGCCTTGGTGCGCACATCCCGGTCACGCTCGCCGTGGTGGGTGCGTCGTTCGGAATGCCCGAGGATCACGGCGCTTGCACCGGCATCGGCCAGCATTTCGGCGGACAGGTCGCCCGTGAACGCGCCGGAGATCTGGTCGTGGCAGTCCTGCGCGCCGATTTGCAGCGCCGACTCGCTGGCGATGTGCGCGAACGCCATGATGAGCGTCGCGGGCGGGCAAACCATCAGGTCAGCGCCGGCGGCATCTTCTGTCCCCAGCGCGTCAATGAGTTTGTGCAACTCGCCGGTCGAGGACCGCAGACCATTCATTTTCCAGTTACCGACGATGAGCGGCTTCGTCGAGATCATCGCGTCTCCCGCCTTCTTGTTTGAGCGCCCAGCGGTTTACCACGCACGCGCGGCGGCGGCTAGCGCAAAGACTGCTCAGGTTAATGGCTTGGCTCGTCGGGCGCGCGCGACGCCGCGAGGCACCCGATACGTAATATCATCGGCACTTTATAACGGCCTCACTAGGGTTTTGGACCGCGTTCGCGCCGCGATCTGTCAAAAATATCATCCGGGTTGGGGCATCGGTTTACCTTGCGAGCGCGGGATCACGCACCTATTGTGCAGGCCAAACAGCGGTGGCGCGCGCGCCCGGTCACATCCTGCGGAAAACCAGTTCACCCAATAATGCTCGATAATCTCAGAAAAAATGCCAGCGGCTGGCTCGCGAAGATCCTCATTGGCCTGTTGGTCATCAGCTTCGCCGTGTGGGGCGTGGCCGACCAGTTCACCGGCGGCAATGAACAGGTGCTCGCCAGCGTGGAGGGACAAGAAATCCCGCTGGAACAGTTCCGCCAATCCTACCAGGAGCGGATCAACGCTCTCAGCAGCCAGACCGGACAACGTATCACCACGCAACAGGCGCGCGAGGCGGGTCTGCCCGACATGGTGCTGGAACAACTCGTCAACGGCGCGCTGCTGGATACGCATGCCCGGCGGCTCGGCCTGAGCGTGGATGATGAGACGGTGACGCGGCGTATCACCGAAGCGCCCGTGTTCCAGGATTCGGAAGGCAATTTCAGCCGCGCGCGGTTTGAACAGGCGCTGCAATTCTCCAATCTCTCAGAGGCTGCCTTGTTGGCGCAGGAGCGTAGCGCGGCGATCCGCGGGCAGCTTGTCGAGACGTTTGGCCTGACGGCCGAGGTGCCAGACACCCTTCTGTCAGCCATGAACCAGTATCGCAATGAAACGCGGGTGATCGCGCATTTCAGCATCGCGGAGGAGGCGGTTGACGCGCCAGCCGATCCCGCCGAGAGCGCACTGCGAAATTACTACGACAATAACACGGATGCGTTCCTTGCGCCGGAGACCCGCGAAGTCGCCGTGCTCGAGTTGACGCCGCAAGCCCTCGCGGACCGGGTTGGCATCAGCGAGGAGGATGTGCGCGCGGACTACGAGGCCCGCCGGGACCAGTACAATGTCCCGGAGCGCCGGAAAATCCGCCAGATCGTGTTCCCGGACATGACAGCCGCGCGAGATGGCTACGGGGCGCTGGAATCTGGCGAGGATTTCCTGAGCGTCGCGCAGAGCCAGGGCATGAGTGAAAGCGACACCGACCTCGGCACGCTGACCAGGGGCGATATCGGCGATGACAAGATCGCCGAAGCGGCGTTCGCGCTTGACGAGGGGTCTTATTCCGAGCCGGTCGAAGGCGCGTTCGCCAATGTCATCCTGAAGGTCGAGGAGGTCACGCCCGGCCAGACGCGCACGTTTGACGAGGTCAAGGACGAAATCCGCAACGACCTGACAGAGCGCGCCGCGTCCGAGCGCATCACGGACCTGCGCGAATCCGTCGTGGATGAACGCGCCGCAGGCGCGCCGCTGTCGGAGATCTCCGAGACGCTGGATCTGCCGTACAAGACTGTCACGCTCGATCGCAACGGCAACGCGCCAGACGGCACGCAAGCGCCCTCGCCCGCCGACCTCGACAGCTTCCGCAATGCCGTGTTCGCCAGCGATGTCGGCGCGGATGAGGACCCGCTGAACAAGCCGGCCGGGGGACTATTGTGGTTTGAAGTGCTGAACATCAACCCGGCGAGTGAGCGGCCGTTCGATGACGTGAAGGACGAGGTCGAGCAGGCTTGGCGCGCCCAACAAGTGCGCGAAGCGATCGTCGCCAAGGCCGGGGAGCTGGCGGCGCAGGCGCAAAGCGGACGGAGCATGGAGGCGCTGGCGTCCGAGATCGGCGCAGAAGTTGCACGCACCGAGCCGGTCCGGCGAGATGCGCGCGTAAGCGGCCTGAGTTCGGCAGCCGTTGGGCGCGCCTTCACGATTGCGCTCGACGAGACCGCCACGGCGTCTGCGCCAACTGCGCCCGCGCAGACCGTGCTGAAGGTCGTGCAGATCGATACGCCGCAGTCCGTCGAGGGGGAGGACGCCGAGCAAATCCGCTCGTCCCTGCGCCGGAGTATCGAGAACGACCTCACCCA
Organism: uncultured Hyphomicrobiaceae bacterium; assembly: GCA_964346335.1. GTDB lineage: Bacteria > Pseudomonadota > Alphaproteobacteria > Rhizobiales > Rhodomicrobiaceae > Dichotomicrobium. The sequence goes on along the minus strand of CAYFVF010000073.1, from coordinate 625 downwards.
GCAATATATCACCGGGCTTCGCAGCCGTTTCGACTATACCGTGAACCGCGAACTGCTGCGCCAGACCTACGGGCTGTAACGCATCCGCGCGGCGCACGCTCGCCATCTTGTCACGCCAATTCCGGGCTGCCGCCATGCACGTCGCGCCAGACTTCGACGCTTTTGCCGCCACTTATGACGCGGGCAAGCCACAGGTGGTATGGAGCCGGCTGGTCGCGGACCTTGAGACCCCAGTCTCGGCGATGCTCAAACTGTGCGGCGATGCGCCCAACACGTTCCTGCTCGAATCAGTCGAAGGCGGCGCGGCGCGCGGGCGCTATTCCATCATTGGCATGGCCCCGGACGCGATCTGGCGCGCGAACGCCGACACCGCCGAGTTGAACACGCAGGTCCAGCGCGACCCGGATGCCTTCAAGACCTGCCGCGGCGGAACACTCAAGGCATTGCGAGATTTCCTCGATGCGTCGCGCATCGAACTGCCCGAGACCCTGCCGCCCATGGCCGCTGGCGTGTTCGGCTACATGGGCTACGACACTGTGCGACTGGTCGAAGACCTGCCGGACGGACGCCCCGATCCCGTTGGCACGCCGGACGCGCTGCTGATCCGCCCGACGATCATCGCGGT
>CAYFVF010000072.1:0-8013 GCA_964346335.1 uncultured Hyphomicrobiaceae bacterium | reverse complement strand
CCGCCTACAATCTTTCGGTTTACGGGCCGATCCTGCCGATCAATGCACCGCTGCTCGCCCTCACGCCGATCAGCCCGTTCCGGCCGCGTCGCTGGCGCGGCGCACTGTTGTCGAACGAGGCGCATGTGCGCATCGAGGTGATCGAACCGGAAAAGCGCCCGGTGGCGGCGGTCGCCGACCATTTCGAGTTTCGCCATGTGCTGCGGGTCGACGTGCGCGAGGCGCGGTGCATCGACCTGAAGCTGATGTTCGATCCCGGGCACGCGCTGGACGAACGCATCCTCGCGGAGCAGTTCCGCTATTAGCCTTCGTAATACGCAACGATCTCCGCGAGGTCTGGCCGGTCGCGTTCCTGCGGCGGATTGGTCGGCGTGCCAATATGGATAAAGCCAGCGACCCGCTCATGCGGCTGAAGCCCAGCGGCCTCCCGAGCGCTTTCGTCGTAGCTGTACCACTCCGTCAGCCAATGCGCCGCGAAACCCATGGCGTGGGCTGCGTGAACGAGGTTCATGCACGCGGCGCCCACCGATAAAATCTGCTCCCACTCCGGCGCGCCTGGATGGTAGATGGTATGCGACACGACCGCCACGACGACCGGCGCGCGCATGAAACGGTTGCGCTCGATCTCCAGTCGGGTGTCGGACGCGTCCGGTTCCTTTTCCGCGAGGATATGCGCCAGGCGCGCGCCAATTGCCGCGCGCGCTTCGCCCTCGAACACGATGAAACGCCAGGGGACAAGCTTCTTGTGGTCGGGGACGCGCGCGGCGATCCGCAGCATAGTCGCCAGTTGCGCGGCATCGGGGCCAGGAGCGCCGAGTTCGTCGGCCTTGACGGAGCGGCGCGTTTCGAGGTGATCAAGAACGGGGTTTGTCATGCAATTCTCCCAATTGGCGTATGAGATGCCGATGTGGCGGCACGCCTTCTGTACATTACGCGAAATCGGGGGATTCTTTGCACTATGAAAAGCCAGATTAGCAAGCTCTCTGCCGTTGTGGCGGCGCTCTTTGCCATCATGGCAGCGGGCCTTTCCGGCGGGGGGGCACTGGCGCAAAATCGTGTGATTGTGCTGGACGCCACCAACAGCATGTGGGGACCGATCGAGGGCGGGCGGAAATACCTGGTCGCACGGGATGCCGTGACGGGCGCGGCACCCGGTCTGTCCTCCAAGTCTCGGCTGGGGCTTTATGTCATTGGCAACCAGCCCGATGCCGGCTGCGAAGCATTGCGCGAGGGTCTGCCGCTGGGGCCTGTCGATCAGAATGCGCTGGAAAGTGCGCTGGAAAGTGCGATACCGGACCGTGGCCGGATGCCGCTCGTCCCCGCGATCGAACGAGCGGCGCAGGCGATACAAGATGCTGGCGGGCCGGGACGCATCCTTGTCATAGGCGATGGCGCTGGCACCTGTGTGCCCGATGCCTGCGCGGTGGCGCGCGGCCTGAGCGATCGCACCGGTGAGCTGGCGATCGACGCGGTGTCGCTGGACGCGGACGCCGATGCGCGCGAACGCCTGCAATGCATCACGCGCGAGACCGGCGGCGCCTATCTGAACGCGGAAAGCCGCGAGGAAGTCGTAGCCTTCGTGCGCAAGTCACTGGCTGGCGATGTCCCACCGGCGACACCGCGCCCGCGGCCACAGGCGCGCCAGACTGGAGCGGTTCCGCCGTTGCCCGGGATCAACCCGTTCCGCCCCGGCCAGTCGCCGGTCGTCGCGCTGCGCGCCGTGCTGAGCGAAGGGCGCGACCCGCTCCCCCAGGGGCTGGCGTGGCGCATCTTCGAGCCAACGAGCGCGGGCGAGGAAGGACCGGAAGTCTGGCGCGGGGCCGCCGCGCAACCCGAAGTCAATCTGCCGCCAGGCCGCTACCGGGTGGAGGTGCGCCACGGGCTGATGACGGCGACCCGCGATATCGAGGTCCGCCCGCGCCGTGGTCAGACGATCACCATCGACCTGAAGGCGGCCGTTTTGAACTTGGCGGGCGCGGAGCGCAGCGGTGAGGAGCCGGTCGAGGATATCTTCTATTATGTCCATGAACTCCGCCCCGATGGCGGCAAAACCGGCGAATTAGTGGCGCGCTCAAGCCAGCCGCAGCCACGCTTTACGCTGCCCGCCGGGCGCTATGAAATCATCGCGCGCCACGGCTTCGCGGAAGCTCGCGACACCGTTGAGCTTGAGGTCGGGAGCATCCTCGGGCGCAATCTGGCGCTCGATGCGGGGACGCTGCGTGTAGAGGCACTGCTGGCCGAGGCGGAGGCAGCCCCGCGCGGAACCATGTTCCTCGTCTACGAGCGCGTCGGTGATGATTGGCGCGAGCTTGCCCGGTCCGCGCGGCGCTCGCCGTCTTTCACCCTGCCCACTGGCCGTTACCGGGTCGAAGCGCGCCTCGACGCCGCGCAGAGCAGCCAGACCATCGAAGTTGCCGCGGGAGACAATGAACAACTGAACATGCGTCTCCCAGCCGGACGGCTGCGGATAGAAACGCGACTGGACGGGCGCGACGCCCCCATTCGGTCCGGCGTGGTGTATCGCATATTTCAACTCGACAGCGGGGAAGCGAGCCTTATCCAGACATCCGCGCAAGCGCCGTTCGAGGGCTTCGTGCCGGCCGGACGCTACCGTGTCATCAGCGCCTACGGCGAGGGTAACGTGGCTGAGACGCAGGAAGTGACCGTCAACGCGGGCCAGACGCACAGCCTCACCTTTATGCACGAAGCAGGGCAGGCGCAGCTCGGGCTGGTGAAAGCAAGGGGCGGCCTGACGCTCGGGCGGGTGAGCTGGTCGATCCGCGACAGCGCCGGAACCGAGATTTTCACCTCTAACGACACGATTCCCGAGCCTTATCTGCGCGCAGGTCAATATGTTGCCATAGCCGAGCGGCAAGGGGAGACCGTGCGCGAGGCCTTTACGATTTCTTCAAACCAGCGAACCGTGGTGGAACTGGTGGCGCAATAGATTAGCGCGACATTCGAGACCCAGAAGATGATGACGCTCTCAACCGTGAAACACGCTATCGCCGCCGGCCTTGTGATGGCTGCGCTCGCCATACTGACCATCCCTGCCGCCGCGCAGGGCGACAAGGTCATGCTGATTATCGACTCGTCGCGCAGCATGTGGGGCCAGATCGATGGCGTGAACAAGGTCGTCCATGCGCGCGAGTCGCTGGCCGCGTTCTTCAAGTCGAAACAGGACGCGTTCCGCCTGGGCCTGATGGCCTACGGACACCAGGAAAAAGCCAGCTGCGATGATTTCGCGGTGCTGGAAGATGTCGGCGAGGTCGACTCAGGCGCTTATGCCAGCGCGGTCAGCAACATCTCCCCGAAAGGCTCGACCCCGATCACAGCCGCACTTGACGCCGCCGCGAAAGTGATGGCGCGCGAGACCGGGCGCAAGCACATCATCCTGCTGAGCGACGGGCTGGACAATTGCGAGCGCGACCCGTGCGAACGCGCCACGAGCCTTGCGCGCTCAACCCCGCAGATGACGCTTCACGCCGTCGCCTTCGACCGGTCCGACAAGCTGGCGGACCTGCAACAACTGTCGTGCATCCCCGAACCGTCCAAGGGGCTGTTCAAGACCGCCAGCAACCGCAGTGAACTTGACACCGCCCTGTATGAGATCGCGGCGCGCATCGCCAATCCGCCCCCGCCCGCTGAACCCCTGCCCGACATGCAGAGCGCGGATGCCGACGCGCCGGTGCCGATCCGGCTGACAGCCTATCTGGCAGGCAACGAAGAGCGGATGACGCGCGGGCTTATCTGGCGGATTTTCAGCGGGCGGGCCGGCGACGACGGGCGCTACCAGATCGTTGAAGAGAGCAGCGACGCCCGGCCGACCCTTAAGCTCAAGCCGGGCTCGTATTTCGTCAATGTATCCTGGGGGCTGGCGCACTCGACTAAGCGGCTAGAGATCCTGCCCGGCCAACCGGCGCACGAGCAGATAGTGCTCAAGACCGGGGCGATCCGGCTAAACGCGCGACAGGCCAGCGGCGCACTGATTTCCGCCGACCAGACGCGCTTCGACATCTACTCGGATAAGACCGACCAGTTCGGCGAGCGCGAGAGGATCATTGCCGATGCGCCGTCTGGCCCGGCCATTCGCTTGAACACCGGAACCTATTTCGTCGTCAGCCGGTACGGAGACAGCAACGCGGTGGTGGAATCCCGCGTAGAGGTGAAGCCGGGCAAACTCAGCGAGATGATCCTCATTCACGATGCGTCGCGCGTGACCTTCCGGCTGGTGCAGCGCCGAGGCGGTGAGGCGATCGCGGATACGCGCTGGACAATCAAGAATACTGACGGGGCAGTCGTTGAGCGCAGCGCCGGCGCTTTCCCGACCCATGTGCTGACATCAGGCAAATATCGCGTTGAGGCGCAGCATAACGGCAGGCTGTTTACGCGCGAGTTCGAGCTGGCCGGCGGCGGCGCGCAGCAGGTCGAAGTGTTGATGCGTTAAGACCGCAACGCGGCAAGTGGACGGCGGTTTTTTGCCGGCGGGCGGCCTCAGCGAAGGTAGTCCCCGCGCGTGAAGCGCAAATTGGCGTCCTGGAGCTCGGCGCCGCGCAAATCCGCCCCGCTCAGATCGGCGCTTTGAAGTTGCGCGCGGGTCAGATCCGCGGCGTTCAGGTTGGCGGCCTGCAACAGCGCGCTATCGAGGTTGACCCCGCGCAGGCTCGCCCGGCTGAGATTGGTTCCCGTCATGTCCGCACGGCTGAAATCAGAGCGGTCGAAGGTCGCGTAACGGAAATCGCGCCCGCGCAGCCGCATGCTCACGCCCGTATCCGGCGCCCCAGCCACACGCGGAACATCCGTATCCGTGACGACGAGATTGCGCGAGAACACGCTCTCCGCCCGCCCCGAGACAACGTTCACCGGCCCCTCGAACAGATACGCTGTCGGCAGAAAGGCGAACCGCTCCGCGTCGCTGGGCGGCGCGCCATAAGGCACCGGCGTGCGAAAACGCTCGATGGACGCCATCACCCTGTCCGCCCCCTCGCCCGGTATGGTGGCGATTGCAAACGAGAATACCATCGCCGCCACCCAGACGATGATCATTGCGAGGAAGCTCAACGGATACGAAATGATGCTTTGGCCCAAGCCCCTGATATACGACGCGGCCGGGTAATGCAGGAAGATCCAGAAGATCGCGAAGATCAGGAAATCTGCGAGGACATAGGCGCGTTGCGCGGTGGTGACGTCGAGGTCGTGGTAGGGAAGAAACACGATCTGGAAGTAGATCAGCAGCGCCAGCGGCAAGATCCAGAGCGTGACCGCCGTCATGGCGTGGAGGAATGCGGAAAACAGCGCGCTGCGGCTTGGCCCGGCGATCGCTTGAACATAGAAATACGAATGAAGCTGAATGCGCAGCCGGTGCGTACGTCGGAACGCATGACCTTCCTGCTGCGAGACTCGTTCGTCAAACTCTCGCGCCTTGCGCGACAGCGAGACGTGCTGAAGCAGCAGGTTGAAATGCATGAGCAGCAGGACGGCTGGCGCAAAGACGAAAAACGCGTGCAGGCCGATCTCCACTTGCAGTATCGGAAGAGTGACAGGGGTGTTCAGCGACAGATCGGTATGCGTAATCCCAGCGAGCGTGATGAACAAATACGCCAACACCGCGATGAACACCAGCCAGCCATTGCGCGCGGGACCGCTTGCAGCGTTGACATCGTCGAGCAGCGTGGCGTTCCTCGCCTCGATGTCGCTCATCACCTCGCGGGCGCTGACATGGCTCATGCTGGGACTCCTTCGGGCGTGGGCAGCAGCCGCGGCATAGAGAACCTGGCTGGCACACGATATGCTGGATAGCCGCTGAGGCTGGGGGCCGCAACCGGGCTTTACGCCGGAGGTTGCGCAAAAGTGCCGATGTTGGGCGCTATCGGCAACAAACGCGCTGGATGCGGCGCGACGATGTTGAGAGTAGGCAAATGACAACTCAAAAGACGCTGTCGGTGCGCGGCGCGCGCGAACACAATCTGCAAGACGTGTCGCTGGACCTGCCGCGCGAGCAACTGATCGTGATGACGGGGCTATCCGGCTCCGGCAAATCGAGCCTCGCGTTCGACACGATCTATGCCGAGGGCCAGCGCCGGTATGTCGAGAGCCTGTCGGCCTATGCGCGGCAATTCCTGCAGATGATGCAGAAGCCGGATGTCGATAGCATCGAGGGGCTGTCCCCGGCGATCTCCATCGAGCAGAAGACCACCAGCCGCAATCCGCGCTCCACTGTCGGCACTGTGACGGAGATTTACGACTACCTGCGCCTGCTGTTCGCGCGGGTCGGCACGCCCTATTCGCCCGCGACAGGGCTGCCGATCGAGAGCCAGACGGTCACGCAGATGGTCGACCGGGTGAAGGCGCTGCCCGAGGGCACGCGGCTTTATCTGCTCGCGCCCATCGTGCGCGGGCGCAAGGGCGAATACCGGCGCGAGCTGGCGGAATTACAGAAAAAGGGCTTTCAGCGCGTTAAGATCGACGGGCAGTTTTACGAGATCACCGACGCGCCCACGCTCGACAAGAAGCTCAAGCACGATATCGACGTGGTGGTGGACCGCATCGTGGTGCGCGACGACCTCGGCAACCGGCTGGCCGACAGCTTCGAGACGGCGTTGGGGCTGGCGGACGGGCTGGCCATCGCCGAATTCGCCGACAAGACCGACGACAAGGGCGAGCCGGAGCGCATCATGTTCTCCGAGCGCTTCGCCTGCCCTGTCTCCGGCTTCACCATCGACGAGATCGAGCCGCGCCTATTCTCGTTCAACAACCCCTATGGCGCCTGCCCCGACTGCGACGGGCTGGGGACGGAGCTGAAGTTCGAGCCGGCGCTGGTGGTCCCGGATCCCTCCTTGAGCTTGCGTAAAGGCGCGGTCTACCCGTGGGCGCGCACCGGCAACACCACGCCGTTCTACACGCAGACGCTTCAGGCGATCGCGCGGCACTACAAGGTGAGCATGAATACCGCCTGGAGCGATCTGCCGGAGGAGGTGCGCGATGTTATCCTGTCCGGCTCGGGCAAGGAAAAGATCACATTCACCTATGACGACGGGATGCGCTCCTACCAGACCAGCAAGCCGTTCGAGGGCGTGATCCCGAACATCCAGCGGCGCTGGCTGGAGACCGAAAGCGCGTGGGTACGCGAAGAACTCGGCCGTTACCAGTCCGACCATCCATGCAGCACCTGTGGCGGCTACCGGCTGAAACCACAGGCGCTCGCGGTAAAAATCGGCGACAAGCACATCGGCCATGTCGCTGAGATGTCGATCCGCGACGCGGCGGCATGGTTCGCGGAGGTGCCGGAGAGCCTGAGCCCGCAGCGCCAGGAGATCGCCGCGCGCATCCTCAAGGAAATCCGCGACCGGCTGAAATTCCTCAACGATGTCGGACTGGAATACCTGACGCTGAGCCGCGGCGCGGGCACGCTGTCGGGGGGCGAAAGCCAGCGCATCCGCCTCGCCAGCCAGATCGGCTCAGGGCTGACCGGCGTGCTCTACGTGCTGGACGAGCCGTCCATCGGCTTGCACCAGCGCGATAATGCGCGCCTGCTCGACACGCTCAAGCGCCTGCGCGACCTCGGCAACAGCGTGCTGGTGGTCGAACATGACGAAGACGCGATCCTTAGCGCCGATTACGTGGTCGACATGGGGCCGGGGGCGGGTGTGCATGGCGGCGAGGTGGTCGCGGAAGGCCCGCCCGAAGCGATCATGTCGAACGCGAACAGCCTCACCGGCAAATACCTGACCGGCGCGATGCAGGTGCCCGTCCCGCCCAAGCGGCGCAAGGGCAAGAAAGGCAAGCGGCTGCGCATCACCGGCGCGCGGGCGAACAACCTGCAGGACGTGACCGCCGACATTCCGCTCGGCACCTTCACCTGTGTCACGGGGGTCTCTGGGGGCGGCAAGTCCACGCTGCTGATCGAGACGATCTACAAGGCGCTGGCGCGCAAGCTGAACGGCAAGCGCGAGACGCCAGGCGCGCATGACAAGCTCGAAGGCGTCGAGCATCTCGACAAGATCATCGACATCG
>CAYFVF010000071.1:0-8065 GCA_964346335.1 uncultured Hyphomicrobiaceae bacterium | reverse complement strand
TGCATCGATCTGCGAGCACCACCTTTATCGATCATCCCGAGCCGAAAATCAACCGCATAGTGTTATCTATGTGTTATCTGGCAGCCAGATACCAAGTCGTTTTAATTTCGTAAGTCGTTGATTTTGTTGGCGCACCGGGGAGGATTCGAACCCCCGACCCCCAGATTCGTAGTCTGGTGCTCTATCCAGCTGAGCTACCGGTGCTGATGCCGCCTCACCGTCAGGTTGGTGGACCGTGGCTGTGCCCGCCACGAAATGCGACCCGGATTTGTAGTCCTTCGCTTCGCACAAGGCAACCCTCGTCTTGGCCACCTCGACCTTGCTCCGGTGCCCTGGCAGCCCAAACGCGCGAACCCGCTCCATTCACGCACTGGCGCGCGCGGGCGCCGCGTTCACCGTATCGGGCAACTCGATCCGGAAGGTCGCGCCGTCGGCATTATCCGCCAATTCGATGCGTCCGCCATGCGCGCGCACCAGCTCCGACGCGATCGCAAGGCCCAGCCCCGTCCCGCCGTTGCGCAGCGACCCCTGGAAGGCGGTAAACAGGTTCTCCTGTGCCCTGGATGGAACGCCCGGCCCGGTATCGGAGACCTGCAGGCAGATAAACCCGCCCTGGCGCCACGCCGATACGCGTACCGCCGCATGACCGCCTTGCGCGCTGTCCTCAAGCACCTCGCAGGCGTTACGGACGAGATTGACAATCACCCGATAGATCTGGTCCCGATCGGCACGGACGTCCAGGTCCACCGGCACGTCTATCTGCCAGTCAATATCCTCGCGCGGCAGCATCAGCGCATCGCCCACCTCTTCGACCAGCGAGCGCAGGGCGAACCGGACGCGCTCGGGCGGCGGCTCCTCGGTTCGCCCGTATTTCAGCGTGTCGGAGCACAGGCGGATGGCGCGGTCCAGCGAATTGATGAGCTTGGGCGCGAAACGTTGCACGGTCGGATCGGGAATTGAGCCCATGCGGTCCGAGATCAGTTGCGCGCTGGAGAGCATGTTGCGTAGATCGTGATTGATCTTGCTGACCGCGAGGCCCAGGGCCGCCAACCGGCTTTTCTGGCGCAACAGGCCGGTCAGTTGGCCCTGCATGTCCGCCAGTTCTCTTTCGGCCACGCCGATTTCGTCAATGCGCCGCGAGGGTGAAATCGCGCGGGCGGGGTCTTCGGGGTTCTCGCCGAAAGCGATCATGTTGCGGGTGATGCGCGAGATCGGTTTGATCAACAGCCAGTTGAGCGAGATGTACACGAGCGCGGCGGCGATCAACGAAATCAGCAGGGACAGCATGAGAATATTGAGGCTGTAGCGCAGCAGCGCGGCCCTGAGCAGGTTCTCTTCCAGGATGACCTCGATGAACGCGCCATTACCGGCTTGCACCGGACCGATCACCCGGATCATGCGCCCGTCCGGCGCGACGAAGGTGTAAAGCGCATCGCCGATCAGGGTCAGCCAGGACGCGGAGCGCAGGTCGTAATGCGCATCCATGTCCGCAGGCATGTCGCGCGCCAGTAGCAGGCTGCGAAACGCTTCGCGCTTCAGCGCCACGGCCTCGACCTTCGCGGTATCAAGCAGTTCTCCGCGCAAACCTTGTGGCAGGGTCGCAGCTGGCGCCGCCTCGATCGCGAGGGCGGACATCCGCGCGGCTGTCAGGCGCTCTTCGAGCCAGGTTTTGCGATAATTGGCGATCGACGGCACGAAGATCAGCACCTCGGCGACCATCACGAACAGGATCGTCAGCCACAGCAGCTTGGCTGACAGGCCCATGCCGAACTTGGTGCGCTTCGGCGTCTTGGCATCGGTTGCGCCCGGATTTTGGGTCTGGCCGCTTTGCTTCGCGCCGGCGCCGGGTAACAACACGGTCACGGCGTTCCCTAGACTATAGCGTCCGCCTGCCTGCCAGCAGGACCGGCGGCAGCGGAGATCTACAACGTCTTCCGGTTTAACCCAATTTCCGCAACAAGCCAATGACTCGGCGGATCAGCGGGTTGGTGAGGCTCGGCAGGTAGAAATTGACGGCTGCGCGCTTGTTGACCTCCGACAGTGTGGGATAGGGGGACACGATGCTGGCGAGCGCGCCGATCTTCATGCCCTTGTGCATGGCCAGCCCCCACATCTGGATCAACTCGCCCGCATGATCGCCGACCATGCTCGCGCCGATAACCTTGCCGCGCTTGGTCGTGATAACCTTCACGAAGCCGTCGGTCGCGCGCTCGGCCTGGGCACGGTCGTTGTCGGCGAACGGCCAGCGATAGACCTGGATGTTGCCGTGGCGCTTGCGCGCTTCGTCTTCCGTCAGGCCGACCTGCGCAAGCTCGGGGTCGGTGAAGGTAACGCGCGGCAGGATGTCGTTGTTGACCTTGGCCGGCAGGCGAAACAGCGCATTCTTGATCACGACGCTGGCGTGATAACTGGCGACATGGGTGAATTGCAGTTCTCCGATCACATCGCCGATGGCGTAGACGCGTTTGTTGCTGGTCTTCAGGCCCTTGTCGACCTTGATGCCCGTGCGATCGTGCCGGATGCCAGCCCCGTCGAGGTTGAGCTTCTCGATGTTGGGGCGCCGGCCCGTGGCCAGCATCAGGTGGCTGCCATCCAACGTGTAGGACTGGCCCGCGCGCGCGAACACCACCTGAACCCGGTCGCCGAACGGCTCGAACCGCTCCACGCGTGCATCCGAGATGATTTCGACGCCGTCCGCCTCCATCTGGCGCAGTACGACTTCGCCAAGCTCGGGGTCTTCCTTGGCCAGCGGTTTGAACGCCTCCAGCACCACGACCTCGCTGCCCAGCCGGCGGAAGGCGTGCGCCAGTTCCATGCCGATCGGGCCGCCACCGACGAGGATCAGCTTTTCTATTTTGCGCTTGTTGTCGAAGATCGTCTCGTTGGTGAAATACGGCACGCGCTCGATACCGGGGATCGGGGGCAGGGCGGGCGACGAGCCGCTGGCGATCACGAACCGGCGCGCCTTGATCTCGCGGCCATCGACGATAACCGTGCTCTTGTCGCGGAAGCGCGCCTCGCCCTTGATGACATTGACGCCGAGGCCGGTGAACCGCTCGACCGAGTCGTTGGGCGCGATCGCAGCGATGACCTCGTGGATGTGGTCGTGTACGCGGTCGAAGTCGATTGCCGGCTCCAGCGGCGTGATGCCGAATGGACCAGAACTGCGCATGGTGTCGGCGCGCCTGGCCGCGGCGATCAGGGACTTCGACGGAACACAACCGTAATTCAGGCAATCCCCGCCCATCTCGCCGCGCTCGATGAGAACGACATCCACGCCGAACTGCGCCGCCGCCGCCGCGACCGATAGCCCGCCCGAGCCCGCGCCGATGACGCAGATGTCCGGGCTCAACTGCTCCGCCATGTGATGCCCCCCATGTAATGCCCCCTTGTCGTTGTCCGTGCCGCCGCGCCAGTGCGCGGAATCACGCCGTCGGCTGCTTCCTGAGTTTCTTGACGATTGCCGGGATCAGCGCAACCACGCCGAGGGCGGCAAAGGCGATCAGCAGTTCGGGTGTGATCAGCGTGCCCGGATCAAACTGGAAGCTGCACGCCGGATCACCTGCCTCGCGCGCGGCCTGGCAAGCCTGGAACGCCTCGCGCTGAGCGGCCAGCACACTGTCCAGACCCGCCCCGGCGAAGGCGAAAGCGAAAGTGCCCGGAATAATCCCCAGGGCTGTTGCGACGATGTAGTTGCGTAGGGTCACGCCGAGCAACGCGGGCGCGAGGTTCACCACCCAGAACGGGAACACCGGCACGAGCCGCAAGAACAACAGGTAACTGAGCGCGTTTTCCTGGAAGCCGGACCGGAACCGGCCGAGCCACGGCCCGGCGCGCGCGGCCAGCGGTTCGCCCAGCGACGAGCGCGCAATGAGGAAGATCGCGGTTGCCCCGAGTGTCGCGGCTACCACCGTGACGACCCCGCCAATAAGCCAGCCGAACAGGAGGCCGCCCGCGACCGTCAACACGGCGCCGCCGGGCAGCGAAAGCGCCACGACGACAACATAGATCCCCATGTAGACCGCCAGCGCGCCGATCAGGTTTTCGCCGATCCACGCCTGCAGCGCCTGCTGGTTGAGCGCGAGTTGCTGAAACGAGATCAGGTTTTGCCAACCCTGCGAGACGATCAGCCCGGCGACGGCGGCAAGCACGATCAGTGGCGCGAGGCGGCGCGGCCAGCTCTTGCGCGGCACGGCCTCGCCGACCTCGGCGCGCGGCGCATCCGCCTCGTTCGCGTCCTCCGGCCGTTCGTTGTCTTGATTCACAGGCTGCGCTCCGTGCCGTTTTGCGTGGATGTTAGCGGCGGACATCGTTCAGGCTCCAGTCGTAGGCGTAATTATCAATGGATGACAAGCCGCTCAGCCGCCGCGCGGTGTCGCCATCGGCGTGTTTGCGAAGGTGTGCGATAACCCCGGCTTCGGAATTGCCGAAGTCCTCGTCGTACCAGCTGTAGATTTTCGAAGCTGTGACGCGCCCGCCGTCGAAGTGGATGCCGCGCGGGCTGGTCACGTAGCTGCGCGCTGCGGCGTCGAGCTGATCGTCCAACTGGTCGCCGGTGTAGGCATCGCGCGCGAGGTTCGGGCAGCCGATCGACGCGCAGTTGACCGCATAGTGCACGCGCGGCTCGTCCCAGTTCACGCGCAGGATGTCATGCTCGATGTTGTCGAGGCTCAGTTCGACGCCGCCGACGGTCACCAGCTTCGCGCCCCATGGGCCGTTCGAGAAGAAACCGGGCGATATGTCGATGTCGCGGATCGTGTCGAGCGGGTAATGCTTGAGGATCAGCGCGACTGTGACGGCGTTGTAGAGGTTGACCCAGTACGCGTACTGCTCCGGGCGCGACAGGCCGGCGATATCGGCCTGTTCGAGGCGCTCGATATAGCTCAGCAAGGTATCGCGGCTTTCGCGCTTCCATGCGGCATAATCGACGCGATTCAGATGGCCGTGCGGCTTGACGTGCGCCTTCAGCATCTCGTCCCAAGCCGAATGATCGACGGTGATCTTAGAGGCGGGATCATGCGCGGCGAACCGCTCGGCAAGGCTCTGCGCATGGGCAGACCCTGCGAACGCAATGAGCAGACCCGCGCCCAGCAGCATGGCAAGAGCACAGGCGATCGGCTGAGCTGTCCGGCCGTTCTTGTTTTTCCCGCGTTGAAAGGGCATGCGCGCCTCCGTTGAGCGTGTCATCAGCTTCCATCTACTCTGGAGCGCGCCCGACGGAAACGCCCTGTCAAGCGCTCGTGAAAAGACGTGCCCGATGGTGATCGGCCTCGCGCGGGACGCCGGCCTCTCTGGACACACGGCGCAAAGCAACCTTATAAGCAAGCGTGGCATCTTGATTTGACGTGCAAGGAGACGAGCAGGTGAAGCGGACTTTCCAGCCCCGCAACCTTCGGCGCAAGCGCAGGCACGGGTTCCGCTCGCGCATGAGCACGAAGGCCGGGCAAAAGATTCTTGCGCGGCGCAGGGTGCGCAAGCGCAAGACCCTCTCGGCGTGAGCGCACACCGTCACGCGCGCAGGCGAGGGCGGCACGCGGCATGGCGCGACTGCACACACTCAAGGATCGGCGTGATTTCGTGCGGTTGAAGTCCGGCCGGCGTTGGGTCACGCCAGCGTTCGTGTTACAGGCGGCGCCGCGCCCTGCTGGGGATGCGGCGGATGCTCCGCGCTTCGGGTTCACCGTGTCGCGCCATGCCGTGGCCCGGGACGGGCCGCACGGGCGCAAGAGCGGCGGGGCCGTTCGGCGCAACCGGGCGCGCCGTCGCTTAAAGGAAGCAGCCCGGCTTGTCGCGCCACACGCGGCGCGGGCCGACTACGATTATGTCATCGTCGGGCGCACGGCGGCTCTGGACCGGGATTTCGCCGATATGATCGCCGATTTGCGCAAGGCATTCGCCAAGGTTCATGCGCCGGAGCGGCGCGCGAAGCGAAACAGAGCGTCGCACCCGGCTTGACGCATCCGAAATTCGTGGCGTTGCAGGTGTCGAAGGGCTAAACCGGCCCCCATATACGGCTAATTAGGACGCGCGGGAGCATTCCGGCTTTGATGGACGAAAAAAACCGTAACCTACTTCTGGCGGTCGTGTTGTCGGTCGTGGTGTTGTTCCTGTGGCAGGCGCTGGTCATCGGCCCGCAACAGCAGCAGATGCAGCAACAGCGCGAGGCCCAGCAGACCGAGCAAACGCAACAGCCGGGAAGCCAGCCGTCGCAGACCAGGACGCCCCAAACCGGCACGCCCTCTGCATCAACAACCGGCGAGCCCAGCGCGGGCAGCGCTCCTGGCGCGCCCAGCCTGCCAGCGGCCAATGCCAGCCGCGACGCGGCGATCGCCGCGACCCAGCGCGTCGATATCGATACCCCGCGCCTGCGCGGCTCGATAAACCTCAAGGGCGGTCGTATCGACGACCTTATCCTCAAGAATTACCGCGTCGCCGTGGACGAAGACAGCGCGAACGTGGCACTGATGTCGCCCTCTGGCAGTCCCGCGCCCAACCGCGCTTTCTACGCGCAGCACGGGTGGACCACGACGCAAAGCGGGATCAATGCGCCGGGACCGGAAACCGAATGGCAGGTCGAAAGCTCAGGTCCGCTCTCGCCCGGCAACCCGGTCACGCTGGTGCATGATAATGGCGAAGGTCTCGTTTTCCGCCGGATCATCGAGGTGGACGACAACTACATGTTCTCGATCACCCAGCGGGTGGAGAACAACACCGGCGAGGCCGTGCAGCTGTTCCCCTATGGCCTGATCTCGCGCCACGGCATTCCGGACACACAGGGCTTTTTCATCCTGCATGAAGGTCCGATCGGCGTGATGGGCGAGGCGGGACTGGAAGAATACGACTACGGCAGCCTCATCGAAAACGCAGCGCCCAGCACGTATTCCGCGACCGGCGGGTGGCTCGGCATCACCGACAAGTATTGGGCCGCAACCCTGATCCCGCCACAGGATCAGGCCTATGATGCGCGCTTTGTTGGCGATGGCCAGGGCATGCAGGCGCGCTTTCAGACCGATTACCTGCTTCAGCCGCTGCAGGTTGCCGCCGGATCCTCGGGCGAGGTGACGACGCAGCTTTTCGCGGGGGCCAAGGAAAGCAGCCTGATCGACAGCTATGAAACCGAACTGGGCATCCAGCAATTCGAGCTGCTGATCGACTGGGGCTGGTTCCACTTCATCACCAAGCCGCTCTTTATCGCGCTGGATTTCTTCTACAACCTGGTCGGCAACTTCGGCGTCGCGATCCTGATCGTGACGGTGCTCATCAAGCTCGTCTTTTTCCCGCTGGCGAACAAGTCCTACGAGTCGATGAGCAAGATGAAGAAGCTCCAGCCGGAAATGATGAAGCTGCGCGAGCGCTACAAGGACGACAAGATGCGCCAGCAGCAGGAGTTGATGGCGCTCTACAAGAAGGAAAAGGTCAACCCGATGTCGGGTTGCCTGCCGATCCTCATCCAGATACCGGTGTTCTTCGCGCTCTACAAGGTGCTGTTTGTCACCATCGAAATGCGTCACGCACCGTTTTTCGGCTGGATCCGGGACCTGTCCGCGCCGGACCCGACAAGCATCTTCAACCTGTTCGGGCTGCTGCCGTTTGGCGTGCCGGACTTCATGATGATCGGGGTCTGGCCGATCATCATGGGCATCTCGATGTTCATCCAGATGCGGCTCAACCCGATGCCGGGCGATCCGATCCAGCAGAAGATCTTTACCTGGATGCCGGTGTTCTTCACCTTCATCCTTGCGACCTTCCCGGCTGGGCTGGTGATCTATTGGACGTGGAACAACATCCTCACCATCGCGCAGCAGTGGTACATCATGAACCGCCAGGGCGTTGAGGTGAACTTGCTGGAGAACATGGGCCTCGACAAGCTGTTCAACCGGCTCGGGGTCGGCGGGTCGAGCAAGAGTTGAGCGTGGCGGACGCCGGACAGGCGCTGTTTTCCGGGCCGATCACGTTCGTCAAGGGTGTGGTGCGCATCGATGGGCTGCCCGGCGAGATCATTCCCGAGGCGGCGTTCGCCGGGCGCTCGAACGTGGGCAAATCGAGCCTTCTGAACGCGCTGACC
>CAYFVF010000070.1:0-8099 GCA_964346335.1 uncultured Hyphomicrobiaceae bacterium | reverse complement strand
TCGAGCCGGTGCTGCGCGATCTGTTCATGGAATTCGGCGAGGGCCGGCCGGTCACCGAAAAATTCCCGCGCATCCGCTATTGGGAGGGCATGCGCCGGTACGGCACCGACAAGCCGGACCTGCGCAACCCCATCGAGATGTCCGACGTCAGCGAACATTTCCGCGGCTCCGGCTTCAAGGTGTTTGCCGGACTTCTCGACAAGCACAAGGGCGGGCGCGACTGGTACGACAACGCCGAGGTCTGGGCGATCCCGGCCAAGGGCGGCGGCTCCCGCGCGTTCTGCGACCGGATGAACAACTGGGCGCAGGGCGAGGGCCAGCCGGGGCTGGGCTATATCTTCTTCCGCGAGGGCGAGGGCGCCGGTCCGGTCGCCAAGAACATCGGGCCGGAGCGCACCGAAGCGATCCGGGCGGAGCTTGGCCTGGGTAATGGCGACGCGGTGTTCTTCACCGCCGGCGTGCCGAACCACTTCGCGGATTTCGCCGGGCGCGCGCGCACTAGGGTCGCGGAGGAACTGGAGTTGATCGACGCCGAGCAGTACGCGTTCTGCTGGGTGGTCGACTTCCCCATGTACGAATGGGACGAGGATGCCAAGAAGATCGAGTTCTCGCACAACCCGTTTTCCATGCCTCAGGGCGGCATAGAGGTGCTGGAAAAGATCGAGAGTGGCGAGACCGACCCGCTCGACGTCCTTGCATGGCAGTATGACGTGGTGTGCAACGGCGTCGAGCTGTCCTCCGGCGCGATCCGGAACCACATCCCCGAGATCATGTTCAAGGCGTTCGGCATCGCCGGCTACGGCGCGGAGGTAGTCGAGGAGAAGTTCGGCGGGATGCTGCGCGCGCTGCAATACGGCGCGCCGCCCCACGGCGGTATCGCGCCGGGGCTGGACCGGATGGTGATGCTGCTGTGCGACGAGCCGAACATCCGCGAGGTGACGATGTTCCCGCTCAACCAGCAGGCCGAGGATCCGCTGATGGGTGCGCCGAGCGAAGCTTCGCCGGAGCAGCTCAAGGAGCTACAGCTGCGTATCGCGCTGACGCAGCAGAAGAAGTCGAAGTCATAGTTTTTGCCTGGCGGAGTGTGCCACCCGCTGCCCGCAGCGGGCGCGTTTCTTATGGCGGAGTCATCTCGTTTTCCGCGGACCGCGTAGCTTTCACGCAAGGAACGTGGAGGCTTTGATGATGCTGCGGCGTAAACCGTCCTCATCCGCCGAGTGGGCGGGCTTCCTGGTGCTTCACGCTTCGCTCGGGGCCGGGCTGGGCGTGCTTGTTGGCGCTGGCATGCTCGTGACCAATGTCTTCGATGTGGGCACGCTGTTCTTGCAGTCCGACGCGCCGATCGCCGCGAGCGCACTCTATTTCCTCAGCTTTGCTTCGATGTTCGCCGCCGGCTCGACAGCAACCGCCGTCATGGGGCTTGCACGCCGCGACCGGTGACGCAGAGCACGCGCCAGTTCGCCCCGGGATCTCAAGAGGTTCTCAGGCGTCTACCTCGCGGCGCAACCGCTCGAACACACCGATCACCTCGTCTTCCGAAGCGCGCCTTACCGCGCCGTCGGCCACTGCTTCCATGCTCCACATCCACGAGCGCACCGGGTCGTCACGCATCGCCCAATCCGCGAACAGCCGCGTGTCTGTTTGCCGGCTGGTCAGGGCCCGCACCTCGATGTGCCGATCATCGCGCGCGATCCGTTCATAAGCGGCGTGCACAGCCTCGGCCGGGCCTTCCAGCAGCTGGAGAAACAGGTCTTGGCGCGCAATCAGTGCGCCGGTGATGCCGTCGCGGGTGTTGCATCGGCGCGCGTCCATCAGGATCCCGGCGAGAACCGCCTGGTCGAAGCCAAAAGGACGCGATGCATAGGTAAGTTGAAGCATGGACATGCGGGCCTCCTCCACTTGACGAAGGCTAAGCCGCCACGCGCGCGGCGTCAACTTGGCTGGACACTTTCGCGGTCTGCTCCCCGCGTTATGTGCTGAGCTCGATGGCGATTGGCTCAATCGGTGCCGCGCGCCACGGATTTGTGATTGATCAGCCGCGTGATACGGACCTGGATCAGGCGCGGCGCGCGCCACGCTTGGACATGTCAGGCTTACAGCGAGGATGATGTGGCCAAATCGTACGGGCTCAAATGACAAAGACGTTATACGCGGGCGTGCGGATTCGGGCTAGTCTCAAGCCCGCGGACCGGTGTATCGTAAACGCCTCGGCTGAGAGCCCGATATCTTGAGTGGAGGCGCCGCCCGGAATCGAACCGGGGTACACGGCTTTGCAGGCCGCTGCGTAACCACTCCGCCACGGCGCCCATATCCCGTCCTATAGCACGTCAACGCGAAAGTAAAAACGCCTATCGCAGCGTCTCATGTTGTCCTGGACTCCATGCTGCTATATGGCGCTGTGGCAGGCGTTCAACTATGGTATTGGGCGTGGGCGAACACGCTGGGGCCGAGCGCGTTTTTTTAGCGGGGGCAGGACATGACGGATTTCAAGCGTGCGCGCGAGAACATGGTCGATTCGCAGATCCGCCCGAATGGCGTGCGCGATTCCGACCTGTTGCGCGCGCTGCTGCGTGTGCCGCGCGAGGCGTTCGTCCCGGCCACGCTGCGCCCGCTGGCCTATGCCGAGGAACACCTGCCGGTCAAGAAGCTCAACGGTGGCGGGCGCGAGACCCGCTACATGATGGCGCCCCTTATGCTGGCGCGGCTCATAACCCTGCTGCGGCCGCAGCCCACGGATGTGGCGCTGGATGTCGGCTGCGGCACGGGCTATTCGACTGCGTTGCTGGCTGCGCTCACCGAATCCGTGGTGGCGCTGGAAAGCGATCCCGAACTGGCAGCTTCGGCCGCAGAAACGCTCACAGGTCTAGGCGTCGATAACGCCGCGGTGGTGCAGGGAACGTTGAGCGAGGGCTGCCCGGGCGAGGCGCCATTCGATGTGATCCTCGTCAACGGCAGCGTCGATGACGTGCCCGCGGCGCTTCTCGATCAGCTTGCCGAAGGCGGACGCCTGGCCACTTTCTTGTGCGAGCCGACGGCGGCGATCGAGGACACGTTCGGTTACGCCTACACCTATGAAAAGGCTGCGGGCTTTGTCAGCGGACAGCTCGAATTTTCCGGGGGAGCGCCGGTGTTGCCCGGGTTTCAGCGGCGGACAGGCTTCACGTTTTAGGGCCGGCTCGGTTGAACCGGTACGCTCATGGCGCGTACACTTCAACTCAGTCCAAGTTTCGTGGAGTTACCATCATGCGTTTGCTTGCCGCTTTCTTGACCGCCGGACTGCTTTTCGCCGCGCCCGCCAGTGCCCTGGATATTCAGCGTCTTGACCCTGCGCTGTCGCCATCAGACGTTGTGTCGATTCAGCTTGAAGCTCTCCAAAACAATGACGAACCGCGCCTCGACGCGGGCATAAAGCAGACCTACGCGCTCGCACATCCCGACAACAAGCGCCTGACGGGCCCGCTTCCCAAATTCACCCAGATGCTGAAGGGGCCGCTATACAAGGTGATGCTGAACCACCGCGCGCACACCGTCGACGAAGTCGCCCAGAGCGAAAGCCGCGCCGTGTTCGGGGTGACCATTGTCGGCGAGGCCGGCGAGGTCTACAAGTTCCGCTGGACAGTGCAGAAGATCGCCGAGGGCGATACCGCCGGCGCGTGGGCGACCGTCGCCGTGTCTCCGCCGCAGACGACCGACGACAGTATCTGAAGCGCAATCCTGCGGGTGGTCTCTCTTCGTCACCCTGTTGATTGAGCTTTAAGGGATTTCCAAGCCCGGCACGGCTGGTCTAGGCTCAATACCTCGCGCAACGGGGCGTGTGCCGCGGCCACGCCCGAGCCAGAGGCCAGGCCGCCGTGCTGGAATCCCGCAGCGCCTACCGCATCGCAGTCATGTCGCTCGTCGGCCTGGGCGTTGGGGCGCTTGCGTCGCTGGCATCCCTGGCGTTTATCGACTCGCTGTTCTGGCTGAACAACCTCCTGCTGGTCTCGGCGTATTCGCGCATCCAGTACGAGGCGCAGCCGGAATTGCTGAGTGTAGCGACCGTGCTCGTGCCAACCGTCGGCGGGCTGATCGTCGGCCAGATCGTGGCGCGCTTCGTCGCGGAGCGGCGCGGCCTCGGCCCGCCCGATGCGATCCTGGCGGTGCAAACGCGCGACCCGCCGCCGAGCCTGAAGAGCGGCGCAGCTTCAACACTGGCCGCGCTTGTATCGCTGGGCTGCGGCGCGTCGGTGGGCCAATACGGCCCGCTCGTTTATCTCGGCACCCTCGTCGGCTCACTCGCGCAGCGGCTCCAGCTGGGCGTGCGCGACCTGCAAAGCGTGGCCATCGCTTGCGGCGTTGCAGCGGCCATCTCCACGGCGTTCAACGCGCCGATCGCGGGCCTCGTCTTCGCGCATGAAGTCATCCTCAGGCATTATTCGCTGCGCGCTTTCGCGCCTGTCACGGTCGCGGCGGCAACGGGTTATGTCATCGCCAACGTGATCCTTGAGCGCCCGCCACTGTTCCTCGTCGAGTTCGCGGGCGTGCAGCACGGTCATGAATTCGTGATGTTCGCGGTGGAAGGGGTGCTCGCCGCTTATCTCGCGGCCGGGTTCATGGCGCTTATCGGGTTTTCGGGGCGGATGGCGCAGCGCTCGCGCGTGCCACCTTCGCTCCGCCCGGCGCTCGCGGGGCTGTTGCTCGGGCTTGTGGCGCTGCAAATCCCCGAAGTGCTTGGCATCGGCAAGGAGACGCTGCGTTTCGCCACCATCGAGGGCGCTTTCGAGAGTTCAGAGCTGGCCGTGTTGGTTGCCGCCAAGCTGACCGTGACGGCCTTGTGCGTGGGTTTCGGCTTTGTCGGTGGCGTGTTCAGCCCTGCGCTGTTGATCGGGGTGCTGTTCGGCGCCCTGTTCGGCATGGTGTGGCCGGAGGTCGTGCCGCTGGCGCATTCGGGCATCGTGCCTTACGCCATCTGCGGGATGATGGCTCTGACCAGCCCGGTGATCGGCGCGCCGCTGACCACGATCCTGATCGTGTTCGAACTGACGCGGAACTATGACCTGACGATCGCGGCGATGGTGGCTGTGGTGTTCTCGAACCTCGTGGCCTACCGGATGTTCGGACGCTCCTTGTTCGACGTTCAGCTTGCTGCGCGCGGGTTCGATCTGTCGCTGGGGCGCGACAAGGCGATCCTCGGCGTGCGGCGCGTCGCGGCGAATGTCAGCCCCGACTACATCGCCATGCAGGCCGACGAGACCATCGGGGCGCTGCGCGCGCGGCTGAACGCGGCGGGCCGGTCTGAGGCTGTGGTGCTGGGCGCGGATGGGCTGTTCCAAGGGCATATCCGGCTTCAAGATGTGCTTGACGCACCCGGCGAGGCATCGCTCGGCGCGCTCGCGCGCACTGATGATCTGGTGTTTGATGAGGCGACGACGATCTGGGAGGCGATGGAGCGCATCCGTGATTTCGTCGGTGAAGCCGTGCCGCTGGTTGACCGGAATGGACGGCTTGTTGGCGTGGTGCCGGAGGGCGCGGTGATCGATGGCTACATGGAGGCGGTGCATGACCTGCGACGGGAGGAAAATGCCGCGGCTTAGTCTGGCGGTGGCGCTCGCCGTGTGCCTGTGTGCGAGCGCAGTACGCGCCGAGGCGCCGCGCACGTTGACCGTGCTGACATGGGGCGGCGCGTATGAGCAGGCGCAGCGCGAAGCCGTGTTCGACCGGTTCGCCGCGGACACAGGAATAGCCGTCGAGACGGTGCGCTATAACGGCGGCATCGAGAGCCTGCGCAAGCATCTGGCTGAGACCGATGAACCGCGCTGGGATGTCGTTGACATGATCCGCGCGGATGCGCGCGCCGCCTGCGAAGAGGGCCTGCTGGAGCCGTTCGATCCCGCCATTCTCGCCCCTGCGCCAGACGGCACTGCGCCGCGCGCGGATTTTATCGACGGTGCATTCGGGGGTTGTTTCGTAGCGCAACTCGTGTTCGCGACCGTGATCGCCTATAACGATGAGGCGTTCCCGGGCGAGAAACCGCGCTCGGTCGCCGATTTTTTCGACACCGAGCGCTTTCCCGGTAAGCGCGCTATGCGCAAGGCGCCCGTGGGAATGCTCGAATGGGCGCTGCGATCATACCGCGTGCCCCGCAGCCAGATCTACGACCTGCTCAGCACCGAGCGCGGGTTGCGTCTCGCCTTCCGCCGGCTGGACAGCATTCGCGATGACCTCGTCTGGTGGCGCGGCGGCGCGGAGCCGGTGGAGATGCTAAAAAGCGGGCAGGCCGTCATGGCGACGGGCTACAATGGCCGCTTTTTCAGTGCGCAGACCGTGGGCGGCGCGCCGATCTCGATCATCTGGGATGGCGCTCTGCTGGAATACAACACCTGGGCGATCCTCAAGGGCACGCCCGACAAGGATCTGGCGGAAGAGTTTATCCGCTTTGCGACCGCCAGCGCACAGCTCGGCAATATCGCAAACCGCATCTCCTACGGCCCGGCGCGCGAATCAGCCCAGCGGCGAGTGGGTCTGCATGTTGACACCGGCGTGCCGATGCGCGCGCACATGCCGACGACGGATCGGCATATGGCCAGCGCGATCCGCAAGGATGACCGCTGGTATAGCCAGACCGAGGCCTTGCGCCAGCGCCGGTTCGAGGCGTGGCTGGCGCGCGGGGACGAGGCCGAGACGGCCGCGGTCGAGCGCGCACCATCCGGCCCAGGCGCGGAGTGAACCAACGGAGCAAGTCGATGCCCGACACTTCCTTGCCGCCTGACGCCGCCCGCCCGGACAGCCGGATCGTCATCCTCACCGGCGCGGGGCTTTCAGCGGAGTCCGGCTTGCACACGTTCCGCGATCGCGGCGGCATATGGGAGCGGTACGAGCTGAGCGAGGTCGCGACACCGGAAGCCTTCGCGCGCAACCCCGCCTTCGTGCTCGACTTTTACAACCAGCGCCGCCGCGCCAACGCCGACGTCAAGCCGAACGCCGCGCATGAAGCGCTGGCGCGCCTGGAGCGCGAGCATGGCGGCGAGGTCTGGGTGGTGACGCAGAATATCGACCCGCTTCACGAGATGGCGGGCGCGCACAACCTGATCCATATGCATGGCGAGATCACCAAGGCGCTCTGCGCGGAATGCGGCCACCGCGAAGCCTGGGGCATGGCGGATATCCTGCCGGACTCCACATGCATGGCCTGTGGGACCATCGGACGGATGCGCCCGGACGTCGTATGGTTCGGCGAGATCCCCTACGAAATGGACCGGATTTTCACGCTGTTGGCGCAGGCCGACCTGTTCGTGTCGATCGGCACGAGCGGCACCGTGTACCCGGCGGCGGGCTTCGTCGAGATCGCGCGCGAGGCGGGCGCCCACACGCTGGAGCTGAACCTTGAGCCGTCCGAGGGCGTCTCGCTGTTTCACCACGCGGTGCAGGGCAAGGCGACACAGACTGTTTCCGCGCTTGTCGAGCAGATCCTGAGCGGGACGGCCTGACGCGCCGTTCGCCTCGAGGCAGTCGGCTCGGAATTCATGGATTGATAATGTAAATGACCTTCATGTCGATTGATTGTCAATTATCCCTGTAAATTCTCAAGTCCATGCGAATCAAACTCCGGGATATAGATCGAATTGTTCATGTGTAAATTCGCTTGACCAATCTTGAACCTCCACGAGATCACGGGCAAGTCTCAGGATAAGGTCGCGGCACTCGATCTGATTTGCCCAGGGATGTTCAAAGACCTGCTCAGGATAAAGGAGTCCAAGCAAGTTGCCAGCAACGGCTCCTGTGCTGTCGCTATCGCCACTATGCGTTACGGCACAGCGCAAACCGTCTTCCAGATTCGAAGTTGCCAATGCGCTGTAGAGCGCGATCGAGAGGGCTTCCTCAGCCACCCAGCCGCCTCCCAGAAGCTCGACCGTTTCTGGAGACCCGTCTCTGGTCGCGTCTAGCGCGGCCTGAATGGCGTCTGCCGTCTCGGAGCCGTTGTCGATCTCACGATAGGCAGACAGTAGGCGAAGCGCCGCCGGTTCCAGCTTGTCACCGAGGAAGACGCTGTTCAGCAGTTCCGCCCATGCAGCCGCGGCCAACTGGCCGGTTGGATGACCATGCGTCAAGGCGCTCGTCGC
>CAYFVF010000069.1:0-8186 GCA_964346335.1 uncultured Hyphomicrobiaceae bacterium | reverse complement strand
CTGCTGACCAACGCGGTCGGGGCGAATGTCATCGGAGAGCCGCTGTCTCAGTTCGTCAGCGTCGTGGTCACGCTGTCGATGGTGGCCACGCCTGTGCTGATGCTCCTGGACGACTGGCTGCGGCCAAAGGTGACATCCGCCCCGGCGGCCTTCGACGACATTCCGGACGCGCAGGGCCACGTGATTATCGTTGGCTTCGGACGCTTCGGCCAGATCGTTGGGCGCATTCTGCGCGCGCAGCGCATCCCCTTTACCGCGCTTGACGCCAGCGTAGAGCAAATCGACTTCGTCGCGCAGTACGGCAACAAGATCTACTACGGCGATGCGACCAACCCGGCGGTGATGGAAGCCGCGCAGGTCGGGCAAGCCCGAGCCGTGGTTCTGGCGATCGACGACATGGAAGACTCGATCAAGGTGTGCTCGTTCCTTCGTTCGCGCTATCCGCACATTCCGATCTTCGCGCGTGCGCGCGATCGCCGTCACACCCACCAACTGATGGACCACGGCGTAACGCGCATCTACCGCGAGACATTCTATTCCGCGCTCAAGGTGTCGGGCGATTTGCTGGAAGGGCTGGGCCTGCCGCCGCGCGAGGCCGACAGCTTGATCGAGACGTTCCGCTCGCATGATGAAAAGCACCTGCTCGACGACTACAAGCACTTCACCGACGCCGAGAAGATGCGGGCGCGGGCCAAGCGCAGGGCCGACGAACTTGAAGAACTGTTCGCCCAGGACCTTGAAGACATGCGCGAAACCGATCAGCCCGGCGAGAGCCGGCGCACCCGGCCCACGGTCAAGGCTGGCAGCGGATAAGCCGGCGGGTAACGCCTGTCGCGAAACGCCTGGTGCTGCTATACCCGCACAGGCGGGAACCGGCGCGTGACACAGGCAACCCGCATCAGCGGATGAAAGGGGGCATGGCCGTGCAGGACGGGCTTTACATCAAGCCGCTGGGGATTGTTTTCGGGGAGAGCGCCGCGAAGGCGGTCGAGGCCGGGCTGGCCCTGCCGCTGGCGGGCGGACACATCGCGTTCACCGCGGCGCAATTGATCGAGGGCAAGCCGGGCGAGAGCAAGAGCGTGATTGCCCGCGCGGCCACGCTGCAGGCCATGGAAGAACCCGCGATCGCCGCATGGCTGGACGCGCTGAGCGCGCCGCGCGGCGCTTTCGCCGGGGCGCCGGTGGACCGGCCCCGCCTGATGGGCATCCTCAACGTGACGCCCGACAGCTTCTCCGACGGCGGCGACTTCGCCTTGACGGACGAGGCCGTACGCCACGCGCGGCAGCTGGTGGAGGACGGCGCGGACTTCGTCGATATCGGCGGCGAGTCGACCCGTCCCGGCTCTGATCCGGTCGCGCTGGAGGACGAGCGGTCGCGCGTCATGCCGGTGATCGAAGCGCTTGCCGATCTGCCCGCGCCGATCTCTATCGACACGCGCAAGGCGGCGATCATGAGCGAAGCAGCGGAAAAAGGCGCGAAGGTCATCAACGATGTCTCAGGCCTGACCCACGACCCGGATGCCCTGAGCGTGGCGGCGGCAACCGGCCTGCCGGTGGTCCTGATGCACGCGCTGGGCGACCCAAAGACCATGCAGGACGACCCGCGCTATGACGACGTGCTGCTCGAGGTTTTCGATTTTCTCCACGCGCGCGTCGACGCGGCCATTGCGGCGGGCATTCCGCGCGAGCGCATCGCGGTCGACCCCGGCATCGGCTTTGGCAAGACGCTGGAGCATAACCTGAGCCTGCTGAACGGCCTCAGTCTGTTCCACGGCCTGGGCGTGCCCATGCTGGTGGGCGCTTCGCGCAAGCGGTTCATCGGCGCACTCAGCGGCGAGCCGGAGGCCAAGCAGCGCGTGCCCGGGAGCATCGCGGCCGCGCTTATTGCCGCTGCCCAGGGCGTGCAGATTCTGCGCGTTCACGATGTGCGCGAAACCCGGCAGGCGTTGCAGGTGTGGGGGCCGGCCATGCGCGGCGCGCCGATCAACGCTCACCCCGGCTGAACGCCTGCAATTTTCTGAAACGAAACGTGTCCCGTCCTGCCCTGAAATGCCGGATTTACCGTTATAGTCAGATCATCAGCGGTAAGGCTTGAACATGGGAAGCGGGCGGACAGGCCATGGCACGAACGTATTTCGGCACCGACGGCATCAGGGGCAAAGCAAACGACCGCCCAATGACGGCCGACATGGCGCTCAAGGTCGGCATGGCGGCCGGGCATATCTTCAGCAATGGCGGCGAGCGGCGCCACCGCGTCGTGATCGGCAAGGACACGCGGCTGTCCGGTTACATGATCGAATCGGCGCTCACGGCGGGGTTCACCTCGGTCGGCATGGACGTGTTCCTGCTCGGCCCGATCCCCACGCCCGCCGTCGCCATGCTGACTCGTTCGCTGCGCGCGGATCTGGGCGTGATGATCTCGGCCTCGCACAACCCGTTTTACGACAATGGCATCAAGCTGTTCGGCCCGGACAGTCACAAGCTCGACGACGATACCGAAGCGCGAATCGAGGACCTTATCGAGAATGGCGGGGTGGAGTTGCTGGCCTCGCCGGAGCGCATGGGGCGCGCGCGGCGCATCGACGGCGTGCACGACCGCTACATGGAATACGCCAAGCGCACGCTGGACCGGACAGTCAGCCTCAACGGACTAAAAGTCGTCATCGACGCGGCAAACGGCGCGGCCTACAAGGCGGCCCCGCTGGCGCTTTGGGAGTTGGGCGCGGAAGTCATCCCGATCGGCGTGCAGCCCAATGGCTTCAACATCAACGAGCATTGCGGCTCCACGCACCCTGAAGGCTTGTGCATGATGGTGCAGAAGCATCGGGCGGACATCGGCATCGCGCTCGATGGCGACGCGGACCGGGTGCTGATCGCCGACGAGCACGGCAAGCTCATCGACGGCGACCAGATCCTCGCGCTGATCGCGGAGACATGGCAAGGCAGCGGGCGGTTGCGCGGCGACGGAATTGTCGCGACGGTGATGTCGAACCTCGGTCTTGAACGCCGGTTGAAGGAGTTGGGGCTGCTGCTGGAGCGCACGCCGGTCGGCGACCGTTATGTCGTCGAGCAGATGCGCAAGCGCGCTTGGAATCTGGGCGGCGAACAGTCGGGGCACATAATCCTGTCAGACTACACGACGACGGGCGACGGGCTGGTGACGGCGCTACAGGTGCTTGCGGTCGTTGTCGAGCGCGGCGCGCCGGTGAGCGAAGTTTGCCACCGCTTTGATCGCGTACCGCAGTTCCTGGAGAATGTGCGCACCAATGGCGGAACGCCACTGGAAAACGGCGACGTTCAGAACGCCATCGCGCGCACGCGCCAGCGGCTGGGTAATGCCGGCCGGCTGTTGATCCGCCCCTCGGGCACCGAACCGGTCATTCGCGTCATGGGCGAGGGCGACGACACGCAGCTGGTCCGGGCCGCCATCGGCGAGGTTGTCGAGGCGCTGCGCGCCGCATCAAGCTGAACCGCCCCACGGGCCGAGGTCGAGCATCCGCACGCCGACCAGCAGACGGATCAGTTCGGTCTGCTTCTGGATCCCCAGCTTGTCGAAGATGGCGCGCATATGGGTGCGTGCGGTGTTGCGGCTGATGCCCACGCGCTCGCAATATTCATCCACGGTTTCGCCGTGCAGCAGCGCCAGCGTCAGCGCGGTTTCCGCGCGTGTCAGGCCGAACGCTTCCATCAAAAGAGTGTCCGGCATCGTCGGGGCGCTGTCGGGATCGAAAACGAACAGGATCGCGCGCGCTGGGCGTTCCTCGGACAGCATGGCGTTCGCCCCGTCCAGAGGCGCGCCCCAGACCTGCAGGGCATGTCCCTCGAACCGGCGAATGGAGACGCCGCCGCCCACCGCTTGGCGCGCGTCGGCCGCCACGAGACGCTCGATAAGCGCCTCCAGCTGTTGGCGCGCGCGCTTGTCCGCGGTGGTCAGCCGCAGCCCGCGCAACGCCAGGTCGCCTTGCGCCAGGATGGCTCGGGCCAGATCATTCATCCCCTCAACCTGCTTGTCCGCGTCGATCAGGATCATGCCGATCGCCAGCCGCTCCAGACTGGCCTGCAGACTGACTTCGCGGGCCTTGAGCCGCTCCAGCTTTTTCGTGATCTCAAGCGCGGTGTGAATGTGGTTGAGCACCACCTGGTTGAGCGAACGCGCGTCCTGGGGCCGGGCTGCCGGGGGTTTGGCGTGGGCCTCGTTCGCCGTGATCGCATGCGCATGCGCGGACGAAACCGACACCGGCGGATTGGCGAGAGCGGCCCAGAGCGCAGACTGGCCAGCATCGTAACCCGACTGGGTCACCGAGTCTGACAAACCCTTTAACGAAGTGTTCGGAGACTCAACGCCACTTGGAAGCCAGTCGCTAGGAGCACGAGGCATGACAGTTGGCCCACCGTTATCAGGGGGCTTATTTTTCAGTCTTGCGACAATCTCGGGCCAAAGGGTTTCATCAAGCGTGGCTTGGTAGAGCGACTGTATCGTCAAATGGACATAGTGGTCGTCCAACTGGCTCATGACTTGGCATCCCCCATCAAATGCCGACATGTCCAAAGTCAACAGGTACCAAAATGGTCGCGCGCCGGCTACATGCCTGCAAGTCACTGTCGTATCAAATAAGTTTTCTATCCAAACAGAACAATCAACGTTTTGCAAATCACTTTCTCTCAGAGATTCTCAAATATCCGAGTTGGGCAGTATGAAATTGATTACAGATTAAGCTCCGATGAAGGGGCATCCGTTGTGATGAAAAGCGCACTCAGCCATTATACGGCTTGGCTATTCTATTTCAGGGCGTAATTCTATTTTATACACGCACAGCGGGTATCGTGTGAGTGCCAACTTTAGGTGGCTCTTCAAGACGGAGGCGGAGCGTGCACCGCCTTTCATGCAGCGCGCTTGCGCCGCGCAGAGGTCGACATGAGCACGGAGGCGCCTCGGCCAATCCGCACAGCCAGCCACGCACAGAACGGCGTAAGGTGGCCCCACATAAAAAGAGAGCCGTTTCCGTTCTATACGAAGCGGAAAACGACTCCCGGGACTGCTGTAATAAAGACTTGCGCCCTAAAGTGGGTGCCTTGCTTCGCCAGTGCGGTGCGCGCCTATTCGACCGCGCCCATCTCGCCGAGGTAACGCCGGCTTAGCCGGATCATCAGCGTGAGATTGACCACGACATCGAACAGTATGGCAACCAGCGCGGTGTAGCCGAAATAGATCTGGAAGGTCGAAAGCTCCAGGTTGCCGCGGTAGTGATCGAAGAACGCGAACAGAAGCGGCACCAGCGGCACGATGGATGCAAGCGCGTCCGTGGCCATCGCCAGCGAATTCGGCACACCCGTCAGCGCAATACCGCCAGATTGAATCCACAAATATATCAGCAGAAAGATCGCCGCGAGAAATGAGATGGGGACAGCGTCTTCCGGTGTTGGCTGGTAACCGGTGTTATAGAAGAAGAAAATGACAATGACGATGGCCATGATGACCGCGGAGAGTTCCCGCATCATATGGCCGATCACACTCAAGAGGCGATTCATTCGTCGGGCTCCTGCATCCTGATTGTTGCGTGACTGTCGGTTGGGGTGTCACGAGAATTTGGCGGAATGGCAACGCACTGTTAGCACGGGAGATGCGTGATGTCTGCCCGGCGCGACACATGCTATGTCAGGATAGCGCGCAAAAACATGAAAAAATGTCAATAGCCGGGCGGGTATAGCGCGCGGTTATGCGAACGGTCACGCGCTGGGTGAGCGCGGACTTCCCACCCGCCATGAGAGCCGCATCCGTTCTGATTGAACCGGGATGCAGCTCTATGCTTTTGATTTCGGCGCGCAATTTATCCGAAAACTGGTACCTGCTTTTCGGATTGCGCGCTAGCGGCTCTCGCTTCGCACCTTGTGAAAAATCTGGTCGAGTTCGTCCGGGCTCAGCGGCGGATCGCACCGCGTCTGGTTCCACGCCCCGATCAATTCACGGCTCAGGGTTTCCTGAACGCCGATCCAGTCAAGATAGCGCAGGATCGAGATGACGCGGCTCATGCGTTGCTCTTCGGTGACCGCGTCGCCGACCAGGCTGGTCCAGTCCTGCTTTTCCACCGCCCCGCTTTGCCAGATCCAGCGCGGCGCGAGCGCGGGGTTGAGGTCAAACGGCGACTGACCATGCTTCCAGGTGTAAACCTGCCCCGACGGATGCACCGAGGGCGGGACGATCACCCGCCGCCATCCGCGCGCAGCTCAATCCCCCGGCGAGGCCCAGCGAGGTCGGGACGGTCCCGCCGGGATACGCGAAATACAGGTGGTAGCCGCCATCGCCGGTCATCGCCTCGACGGTTCTGGGCAGCGGACCGTTTTGGCGCACCAGTTCCGCAAGCGCGGCCTCACCATGACGCCCGGGATCAACATCGAGCACGATGATGCCCGAGACCGCGCCCGTGACCACCGCCACGTTTGCCTTCAGTGTCTGATGGAACCAGTATTTGACCTGAATTTCGCTGGGCAACTGGTCTTGATACTGGTGCCATTTGACGAGAGGAGCCTTACCTCCCCCGGGCGCGGGGACCACCGCCCAGCCAAGGCCGCGATAACGCTGGGCTGCGTCAAGATGAGTCGTCTTATTCATTGGGATCGAAATCTTTGCGGACTGACCAATACTTTCACATCAGCCGTACAGCCTGCCCGCGCGCGCTACGAAGCGTAATGAGTTTGTTCAAATGAGGAAGCCATGGCGGCGTAGTGCGCCGCAGGCTATGCGCGCCACATTCCGCTGCGCGCGGTTAGTATTCTCACGGATCACCCCGCCCGGCAGATAGACTCAGATAGGCTCCATGCCGCGGGTGATCGCCGCCGCGCCCGTGCGCACGACCTCGACCAGACCCAGCGGCTGCATTAGCGAGATGAACTGCTCGACTTTCGACAGCCGGCCGGTGATCTCGAACACGAAATGCTCGGTCGTGGCATCAACCACCTGCGCCCGGAACGCCTCGGCCAGGCGCAGTGATTCCACCCGCTTCTCGCCCTTGCCCTGCACTTTCACCAGCGCCAGCTCGCGCTGGAGTGGATTCCCGATCTTGGTGAGATCGAC
Source organism: uncultured Hyphomicrobiaceae bacterium (assembly GCA_964346335.1). Taxonomy (GTDB): domain Bacteria; phylum Pseudomonadota; class Alphaproteobacteria; order Rhizobiales; family Rhodomicrobiaceae; genus Dichotomicrobium. The sequence goes on along the minus strand of CAYFVF010000069.1, from coordinate 1,114 downwards.
AACCCGATGCACCGGCACGAGCCGCTCAAGCTGGTTCTTGATCTGGTCGATCACCATCGGCGAGCCGGTTGTGACGATGGTGATGCGCGACAGGTGCGCTTCTTGCACCGTCTCGGAGACCGTCAGCGAGTCGATGTTGTAGCCGCGCCCGGAAAACAGGCCGATCACGCGCGCCAGCACGCCGGGCTCGTTATCAACGAGAACGGAGATGATGTGCTGTTCGGCAACATCCTGCGGCGACGACATTTTGTTCCTCTCGCGTCAGTCGATCATTCGCATAGCGCATAAAAAATGGCGCGGCAACGTTTGCGCCGCGCCGCGTGTTCTTGCCGGTCGTCCGCGCGACCGGAGCAGCCATGTTACACGAGGACCTTGCCTTCCTCGGTGATGGCGCTTTCGATATCCGCGCCGCCGGCCTCGTCATCCAGCAGCATGTTGTTGTGCGCCTCTCCGCTCGGGATCATCGGGAAGCAGTTGGCTTCTTTGCTGACGCAGCAATCGAAGATCACCGGCCCGGGCGTGTCGATCATCTCCATGATGAGATCGTCAAGCTCGTCCGGCTTCTGCGCACGCAGGCCCTTCGCGCCGTAGGCTTCGGCCAGCTTCACGAAATCCGGCAGCGCCTCGGAATAGGAGTGCGAGTAGCGCCCGCTATGGATCAGCTCCTGCCACTGGCGGACCATGCCCATGTATTCGTTGTTCAGGATGAAGATCTTGACCGGCAGATTGTACTGCACGGCCGTCGACATCTCCTGCATGTTCATAAGGATCGACGCTTCGCCAGCAATGTCGATGACAAGCGCGTCCGGGTGCGCGGTCTGCACGCCGATCGCCGCTGGCAGGCCGTAGCCCATGGTGCCCAGCCCACCCGAGGTCATCCAGCGGTTGGGGTCCTCAAAGTGGTAGTGCTGCGCCGCCCACATCTGGTGCTGGCCAACCTCGGTGGTGATGTAGGTGTCGCGATCCTTGGTCAGCTCATACAGCCGCTGCACTGCGTATTGCGGCATGATGACATCCTTGCGGTTCTTGAACCCAAGGCTTTGCCGACCGCGCCACGTGCCGATCTGGTTCCACCAGCTCTTGAGCGCGTCGCGGTCGATCTCGGGCGCGCGGC
>CAYFVF010000068.1:0-8245 GCA_964346335.1 uncultured Hyphomicrobiaceae bacterium | reverse complement strand
GGGCTGGGAGATACGCCGCTTCGACCGCTCGCTGGCGGGCTACGAGGACGCCGCGATCCGCACGTTTTACTCTCTTGGGCTGCTCAATTCGGGCCAGGCGCTGATCTTCACCATCGGCTTGACCACCTGCATGATGATGGCCGCCAATGGCGTGGCCGCGGGCGCGCTCACGGTGGGCGATTTCGTGCTGATCAACACGCTGCTTATCCAGGTTTATATCCCGCTGAACTTCGTGGGCATGGTCTACCGCGAAATCAAACAGGGTCTGGTGGATATCGAGACGATGTTCGCGCTTCTTGAGAAAGATCCGGAGATCACGGACAAGCCCGGCGCAAACCCGCTCCAGGTCAGCGAAGGCGCGATCCGCTTCGAGGATGTGCGGTTTTCCTACGACGGTGTCCGCCCCACGCTGCACGGCGTCAATTTCAGCGTGCCGGCCGGGCAGATGGTGGCTATTGTCGGGCAGACCGGCGCGGGCAAGTCCACGATCTCGCGGCTGCTGTTCAGGTTTTACGACATCACCAGCGGGCGCATCCTCATCGACGGGCAGGATATCCGCGACGTGACGCAGGACAGCTTGCGCGCGGCGATCGGCATCGTTCCTCAGGACACGGTGCTGTTCAACGATACAATCGAATACAACATCCGCTATGGCCGGCCGGACGCCACCGACGAGGAGGTCCGCGAGGCCGCGGCCATGGCCCAGATCGACGACTTCATCCGCGACCTGCCCCAGGGTTACAAGTCGATGGTCGGCGAGCGCGGACTGAAGCTGTCAGGCGGTGAAAAGCAGCGCGTGGCCATTGCGCGAACCATTCTGAAAAGCCCGCCGATCCTGATGCTGGACGAGGCGACCTCGGCGCTCGACAGCCATACCGAAAAGGAAATCCAGGACGCGTTCGACCGGGTCGCGAAGAACCGCACGACGCTGGTGATCGCGCACCGGCTATCCACAATCGTCCATGCTGATACCATTATCGTGCTGGACAAGGGGCGAATCGTGGAGCAAGGCAACCACGCCGCGCTGCTCGCCCGTGACGGGCTGTACGCGAGCATGTGGCAACGTCAACGTGAGGCGGAGACCGCGCGCGAGCGGCTGGCCGAGACGGGCGATGACGGCGAAGCGGTCGCGCCACCGCTCCACAGCGAACCGGCGGAATAAATCGGCGATATTGCCCAGCGCGCGCCGAAATAACAGGACCAGCCAGACCATGCCCAGCCCCGAGCGCAAATCCATCTGGGACTCGATCATCGGCGCGGTCGACCCGATCCACCCCGAAGGCTACAAGTTCCTCATCATCGGCGGCGTGGCGACGCTGCTGCTATTCCTGCTGTGGACCCCGCTGGGCCTGCTGGCACTGGTCGTAACCGGGGCGATGGCCTATTTCTTCCGGGATCCCGCACGCGCGACACCCATCGGCGACAACCTGCTGATCGCGCCCGCCGACGGCAAGCTGATCGGCGTTCGCCGCCGCCCGCCCCCCACGGAAATGGCGCTCGGCGAGGCGCCCATGACGGTATTCTCTACCTTCTTGTCGGTGTTCAACGTCCATGTAGTGCGCGCACCGCTCACCGGCCGCGTGGTAGCATCCGAGCATGAGCCGGGGCTGTTCACGAATGCCGAATCCGATGAGGCGTCCGAGCAGAACGAGCGCCAGTCTATCGTGATCGAGCCTGCCAGCGGTGAGCGCATCGGCGTGGTGCTGATCGCGGGGATGGTCGCCCGGCGGATCGTGACCTTCGTGCGCGAGGGCGAAACGGTCCAGGCCGGCCAGCGCATCGGCATCATCCGCTTCGGCAGCCGCGTCGATGTCTACGCGCCCGGCGAACGCAAGTTGATGGTTGGCGAGGAACAGCGCATGGTAGGCGGAGAGACGGTGCTCATGGACCTGTCCGGGGCGCCTTCCGGTTATGAGGTGCGCAAGAGTTGAGCGGCGCAAAAGGCAACGGCAAGGATCACGATCGCACCCGCCAGCGTCCAGCGTTTCTGGCGCGCGGCGCGCGGCGCGTCCCGGTGCGCGCGCTGATCCCGAACCTTGTTACGCTGCTGGCGCTGTGCGCGGGCCTGACCGCGATCCGCATGGCGATCGACGCGCGGTATGAACTGGCGATTGGCGCGATCCTGCTGGCGGCGGTCCTCGACGCGCTCGATGGGCGGCTGGCGCGGATGTTGAAATCAACCTCGCGGTTTGGCGCGGAACTCGACAGCCTCGCGGATTTTGTCAATTTCGGCGTCGCCCCGGCGGTCATACTGTATGTCTGGGCGTTTGGCTCGGCGCCGAGCCTGGGCTGGCTCGCGGCGCTGTTGTTCGCGCTTTGCACCGCCTTGCGGCTCGCGCGCTTCAACACCGAACTGGACGATGCGCAGCCGTCCTGGCGGGCCAACTATTTCATAGGCGTGCCCGCACCAGCCGGCGCGATCGTTGTGCTGCTGCCGTTTTACGCCGCCGGGCTCGGTGCGCCAGAGGGCGCGATTCTCACGGCGATCGCATTCTTGCACACCTGCGCGATGGCTGCGCTCATCGTGAGCTGGCAGCCCACGTTCTCGGGCAAGTCGTTCGGACGCAACGTCGAGCGCAAATACGTGGTGCCGCTGTTCGCCGGGGCCGCAGCATTCACGGCCGTGCTCGTGACCTATCCCTATCTCAGCCTGCTGGCGGGGTCGCTTGCCTATCTGGCGCTGATCCCGCTCGCGGGCCGGAGATTTTCGGAACGAAGCCAGGCGCAAAGCGCAAGCACCGCGGAAGCCCCGGTCGCAGACCCAGCCGAAACCGACGACACCATCACAGCCGCACAATACGATAATGCGCAGCGGCGATAGCGCGCTACACCGAAGCGTGGACAGCCAACAGCTCAGATGGTCTCGCGGCGAAAACGCGCCAATCCCCTAGGCATGAGCCGGTGGCGCATGGCGCGGGTGCTTGGCATCGAGAACTGGAAGCTGCTGGCAAGCAGCGCCACCTGGCCGCGCGTCGTGATGCGCAGCATCATCGCTTCGCGGCTGGCAAGACCGTAATTGAGCAGCTTTGCGGAATGATCGTCGGGCACTTCGCCCTTGAGGCAGGGACGCGAGGAGATTTTACGCAACGAGGACGCTTCGGACGACGACAAACGAATGGGCGGCATGACACAACACTCTGAACAGTTGCACTGGTACGCGTATTTTCCTCACTCAAAGACCGTACGCTTGAACCTGAACGCGAGCGATGGATACCATTACGCGGTTAACAAGAATGCCCATGCCGCACAATCTGGAAGGCGGTAACTGTGCATATCTTTACGGCCAAAACACCTATTTTCGGTTGTATCGTGGCGCGAATGCAACAGAATTGCCGGCGCCCCCGCGCCACGGAATGAGAAGGACGTTTCATGACCTACCAGGACCACGGAATGGCAGCCCATCCAGAGGAAATCCGGCTGAACAAGGACAAGAACCAGCTGACCATCACGTTCCCCGACGCGGCGTATGCGCTCACCGCCGAGATGCTGCGCGTCACCAGCCCGAGCGCCGAGGTGCAGGGCCACAGCCCCTCCGAACGCGTGACACTGGGCGGCAAGCGCGACGTGACGATCACCCGCATCGAGCCGGTCGGCAACTACGCGGTCAAGCTGGTGTTCAGCGACGGACACGACACCGGGATCTTCTCGTGGGGCTATCTTCGCAAGCTCGGCGCGGAGCGCGACGATATCTGGAAGCAATATCTCGACGAGCTTTCTGAAAAGGGGCTCAGCCGGGATAAATAAGTTGTGATGGCCTTTTACGGTCAATAGAGTAGCGTCTTCGCCCCTTCCATGTGGGCTCTTGCTCTGCCCGGCTCCCGGGCTTCATCCCGTTTTGCTGGTCCGGCCCCGGGCACCTGCGTTTTGCATGGAAGACAGATCGATAATTCCATGGAGGAGTGACACGCCATGACATTCATGCCTATCGCCCGGACGTTGTCCGTGGCTGGTGCACTTGCGGCGGCAGCCGTGATGCTGCCCGGCGCGGCCCAAGCTCAGCAGCAGTTCATCGCCATCGGCACCGGCGGCCCGACCGGCGTCTATTTCGTCGTGGGCAACGCCATCTGCCGCATGGTTCACAAGGAGGCCGCCGAAGGCCGTGACGAGGGACGCCAGCACGGCTTGCGCTGCGCGGCTCCGTCAACCGGCGGGTCAATCTACAACATCAATTCCATCCGCCAGGGCGAACTGGAATTCGGCGTCGCCCAGTCCGACTGGCAGTATCACGCGTTCAACGGCACCAGCCGGTTTGAGGAGAACCCGTTCCCGGAAATCCGCGCGGTGTTCTCGGTGCATCCCGAACCGTTCCAGATCCTCGCTGGCAAGGACAGCGGCATCCAGAGCTGGAGCGATCTGGAAGGCAAGCGCGTCAACATCGGCAACCCCGGCTCCGGCCAGCGCGGCACGTTCGAAGTGCTGATGGAGGCTCACGGCATTGATGAAGGCTGGTTCGGCCAGACCACTGAGCTGACCTCGACCGAGCAGTCCGGCGCGCTGTGCGACGGCAACATTGACGCTTACGGCTATACAGTCGGCGTGCCGAACTCCGGCGTGGCCCAGGCGGCGGATGGCTGCGGCGCTTACATCGTCGATCTTCAGACAGACGCGGTGAAGAAGCTGGTAGACGAAAACCCGTTCTACGCCTTCACCACTATCCCGCAGGACACCTATTCCTCGCTCACCAAGGACGTCACGACGTTCGGCGTGATGGCCACCTTCGTGACCAAGGCCGATGTCCCTGAGGATGTGGTCTATGAGGTGACCCGCGCGGTGTTCGAGAACCTCGATGACTTCCGTCGCCTGCACCCGGCTTTCGCCAATCTGACGGCGGACCAGATGATCTCCAAAGGCATTTCCGCGGATATTCATCCAGGCGCGATGAAGTACTACAAGGAGAAGGGCTGGATGTAGTCCAGCCTTCGGGCAAGATAGGCCGAAGCGGGCCGCTCCCGCAGTGAGCCGGTCCGCTTCGGCGCCACGTTTCTCATTTTTCCCCTGTCTTCTGTAAAAGGTGCAGCGCGGAGCAGTCGATGAGCGATGACAGCGGCAAGCCGGCTCAGTCTGCGCACAACCCCGAGACTGACGACAATCCCGCCCAGGAAATGATGCGCCGCGACACGGGCGAGGTCGCGCTTGCGGGCACGTGGGCCTGGATTTTCTCCGCCATCGCACTGGCCTGGTCGCTCTTTCAGCTATGGATCGCCTCGCCGCTGCCGTTCATGCTGAAATTCGGCCTGATCGACGGGGTCGAAGCGCGCTCGATTCATCTCACCTTCGCGCTGATCCTCTGCTTTCTCGCCTTCGGGACGGTTCAACGATCCGGCATCCGGAAGCCCGGCCTGCTGGACATCTCGCTCGCCATCGTCGGCGGTTTTACCGCGTCGTATCTGTTCTGGAACTGGGACTCGATCTCGCAGCGAGCCGGGATCATGCTCGAATACGAGGTCTTTGGTACGACGATTCCGGTCGAGATGATTCTCGGTGCCGTCGGCATGCTCGTGCTGCTGGAGGCGATCCGCCGCGCCATCGGCATCCCGCTCGTGATCGTCGCCGTCGTCTTCCTGATATATTCGCTGTTCGGCCAATCGATGCCCGAACTGATCTCGCATCGCGGCCTGTCGCCTGACCGGCTGGTCGGCTACCACTGGCTGACGGGCGAGGCAATCTTCGGCATCCCGATCGACGTCACGACGCGCTTCGTGTTCCTTTTCGTGCTGTTTGGCGCGCTGCTCGACCGCGCAGGCGCGGGCCAATATTTCATCGACCTCGCCTTCGCGATGGTCGGGCGCTACCGCGGCGGCCCGGCAAAAGCCTCGGTGCTCGCCTCGGGCATGACCGGCATGATCTCCGGCTCTTCGATCGCCAATACGGTGACGACCGGCACCTTCACCATCCCCATCATGAAGAAGAGCGGAATGCCGGCGCGCAAGGCCGGGGCGGTCGAGGTCGCGGCCTCCACCGATGGGCAGATCATGCCGCCGATCATGGGCGCGGCCGCCTTCGTGATGGCCGAGTTTGTCGGCATCTCATACTTCGACGTGGTGATCCACGCCTTCCTGCCCGCGATCCTGTCGTATATCGGGCTGTTCTATATCGTCCATCTGGAGGCGCTGAAACTGAATATGCGCCCGATGGAAGATGCCGACATTCCACGCGCTGGCGAAATATTCTGGCGCGGCGCGCATTTCCTGCTGCCGATCTTCCTGCTGGTCTACCTGCTGATGGTCGAGCGCATGACCACCGGCACCGCGATCTTCTATTCTACCGTATTCCTGTTTGTCGTGATCATCGGGCAGGAGATCCGGAGCGCGCTGAGTGGAGGTGCCGGCTTCGTTAAGGGCATCTCGAACGGGTTCTGGACCGTGGTCGCTGGCCTCATACAAGGCGCAAAGAACATGATCGGCGTTGCGATTGCGGTGGCGGGCGCAGGCATAATCGTGGGGGCGGTGGGATCGACCGGTCTCAACAACGCGCTGATCGGGGTGATCGAGGCGATTTCGGGCGGCAATGTCTACATCCTGCTGTTCATGACGGCGGTGCTGTGCCTGATCCTTGGCATGGGCCTGCCAACCACGGCCAATTACCTCGTTGTCGCCTCGCTGATGGCGCCGGTGCTTGTCGAACTCGGCGGTGCGGCCGGCCTCGTGCTGCCGTTGGTCGCCGTGCATTTGTTCGTGTTCTATTTCGGGCTGATGGCGGATGTGACGCCCCCGGTGGGGTTGGCGGCCTATGCCGCAGCGGCGATATCGCGCGCAGACCCGATCCTGACCGGCGTGCAAGCCTTCATCTATTCGATCCGCACCGCGATCCTGCCGTTCATTTTCATCTTCAACCAGACGCTGATCATGATCGGGATCGACAGCATCCCCTATGCGATCATGATCATCGCGGTATCGCTGATCGCGATGCTGTGCTTCACATCGATCACGTTCCGCTACATGTTTGTGAAGCTGAACTGGGCGGAGATGGCGATACTTGCCGTGGTCGTGGTGGCGCTGTTCCGGCCCGGCTTTTTCATGGACCGCATCTATCCGCCTTACACGGAGCTGTCGGTCCAGGAGTTGAGCCAGGGCGTGGATACCGAGGAGGTCCGCCTGCACATCACCCGCGAAACCCGCTATGGCGACCGCTTCCGGCTCTATGTGTTCCAGCGCGAGGGCGATGGGCCGATCAGTTGGCAGGCGCTCGGCATCACAGCGGAGCCCACCGACGCAGGCAATATCCGCATCACCGATCCAGGCTTCATGAGCCGCGCGGAGGAAAAAGGCATGGAAATCGGCGACATCATCACGCGCGCCGACCGCAACGTACCTGGCCAGCCAACTAAGGAACTGATGTTCATCCCGGCGTTGTTGCTTCTGGCGCTGGTCATCGCGTGGCAGAGGCGACGGCTGCAGGCGCAGACGCCGCGACAGCCGGAGGCCGCCCAGGCTTCAGCCGAGTAGGCGCTTGCGCAGTGCCGCGGCATCCGCCGGAGGCATCACACCGCGGCCGCTAGTGCGCGCGGCCTCAGCGGCCACCGCGATGAGATCGGCGTTAGAACGCGCGAAGCCGCCGTCCGGCATGTGAAGATTGTTTTCAAAGCCGATGCGCACATGCCCGCCCGCGGCCATCGCTGCTTCAGCACAAGCATGCTCCAGCGGGCCGAACGCGCAGATCATCCAGGTTGCGCGTGTATGGCCCAGCGCTTGGAGAAAGGGCAGCAGATGATCCGGTGTCGCGACCTGCCCGTCCAGGTAGCGCCCCAGCACGAAGAGCAGGAACGGCTCGGCGAACGGGATATCGCCATCGGCGCAAAGGCGGTGCAGCGTTTCGACGTCTTCCGGGCGATACAGGATAAATTGCGGCCAGACCGCGTGCGCCTGCATCCACTGGCAGAGATCCCGGAACCGGGCGCGGGCCGCGTCGTCCCTGCGGTCAGGCAAAATTTCGCTCAGCGCCATCGAGACCGCAGCCGGGCGCAAGGCTTTGATCAGCGCGATCTGCGCGTCCGGCTGATAGCGTCCAGCGGCCTCTGTCGTGGCCTGCACCAGCACATCCGGCCCAGCCCACGCCCCGACATCCGCCAGCGCCTGATCGTACAGCGCGGCGTCCAGCACGTGCCGCCCCTCGTCGTCGCGGACATGTATATGCGCCATGGCCGCGCCCGCTTCCGCACAAGCTGCGGCATCCTCAGCGATCTCCGCGACGGTCATCGGCAGCGCGGGATGGTCGGCCTTGGTCCGCCGCGCGCCGTTCACCGCCG
>CAYFVF010000067.1:0-8251 GCA_964346335.1 uncultured Hyphomicrobiaceae bacterium | reverse complement strand
CGCGGCGATGACCACCTGACCAATGCCGCGCGCCAGGCGCAGATTTTTCGCGCGCTTGGCTGGGAGCCGCCGGTGTTCGCGCATGTGCCGCTGATCCACGGGCCGGACGGCGCGAAGCTGTCCAAGCGTCACGGCGCGCTCGGCGTGGAGGCATACCGCGCAATGGGCTATCTGCCGGCGGCGCTGCGCAACTATCTTGTGCGGCTGGGCTGGGCGCATGGCGACCAGGAGCTATTCTCGACAGACGAGATGGTCGCGGTCTTCGACCTCGGCGCGATCGGGCGCTCGCCCGCGCGGTTCGACTTCACCAAGCTGGAAAGCGTCAACGCGCACTATATCCGCCAGACGCCGGACCGCGAATTGGTGCGGCGCATCCGCGAAACGCTGCCCGCTCTCGAGGGGGTCTCGGACCTTGCCGGGCAAATCGACGATCCCGGCTGGGCCAAGCTCGAGCAGGCCATGCCAGGGCTGAAACCGCGCGCCAAGACGCTGGTCGAACTGGTGGACCAAGCGCGGTACCTGTTTGTCCAGCGTCCGCTGGAGATGGACGCCAAGGCGCAAAAGCAGCTCACGCCAGAGGCGCGCGAGCATCTTGCTGCGCTGCACACACATTTTGCGGCGCTGGATGCGTGGTCCGCCGAAACCTTGGAGGCAGGTGTGCGCGCGTATGCTGAATCCAACGGCGTCAAGCTCGGCCAGATCGCCCAGCCGCTACGCGCCGCGTTGACCGGGCGCACTGTTTCACCAGGGATTTTCGATGTGCTGGACGTTTTGGGACGCGAGGAATCCCTCGCGCGGCTCGCCGACCAGGCCGCCGCCTCGCCCTCCGGTCACACCGCAGACACCCGAACGTGACGCTCCCCGCCCCTGCGAATATTGCCGCACTGCAAAAAACCCGCTAGCAAATGGTTCCATCAAAAGCGCGGGCGTGACACGCTCTCGCCAGTGTTGTGTCCCGCGACCGCCATGATCCCCGCCCCGTGCGGCGGCGTCGGCGAGCGGGCCCGATGACGATATTTGAGGAGCCTCACCATGAACCTTTCCGATCCGAAACATCCCGGCATGGCCGAGACGGTAACGTCAAAAGGCACAGCCAAGTTTTCCGTCGGCGAGAATGCACTGGAGTTGCCAATAATGGGCGGTACAACTGGACCGGATGTCGTGGACATCACGAAGTTCTACCGCGATACGGGGCACTTCACCTTCGACCCAGGTTTCACGTCGACCGCGAGCTGCAAATCGGGCATCACCTTTATCGATGGTGACGAGGGCATCCTGCTTTATCGCGGCTACCCGATCGACCAGTTGGCCGAACAGGGCGACTTCCTGGAGACCTGCCATCTGCTGCTCTACGGCGATCTGCCCACGCGCGAGCAATACGATGATTTCGAAAATCGCGTGACCTATCACACGATGATCCACGAGCAGATGAACCGGTTTTTCACCGGCTTCCGGCGGGACGCGCACCCGATGGCGATCATGGTCGGTGTGGTCGGCGCGCTGGCTGCGTTCTATCACGACTCGACCGACATCAATGATCCGGTTCAGCGCGATATCGCCGCTCTGCGGATGATCGCCAAGATGCCGACCATTGCGGCGATGGCGTATAAATATTCCATTGGCCAGCCCTTCGTCTATCCGCGCAACGAGCTGAATTACGCGCATAATTTCCTGCAAATGTGCTTTGCCGTACCGTGTGAGGAATACAAACTCGACCCGGTGCTGGCGCGCGCGATGGACCGGATCTTCATCCTCCACGCCGATCACGAGCAAAATGCGTCCACCTCGACCGTTCGCCTTGCCGGCTCGTCCGGCGCCAACCCGTTCGCGTGCATCGCTGCGGGTATCGCCTGCCTGTGGGGGCCGGCGCATGGCGGGGCCAACGAGGCCGCGCTCAACATGCTGGAGCAGATCGGCAGCGTGGACCGCATCCCGGAATTCATCGACCGCGCCAAGGACAAGGACGACCCGTTCCGGCTGATGGGCTTTGGCCACCGCGTCTACAAGAATTATGACCCGCGCGCGAAGGTGATGCAGAAGACCGCGCGCGAAGTGCTCGATCTCGTCGGTGTGCAGGATGACCCGCTGTTGCAGGTGGCCCAGGAGCTGGAGAAGATCGCGCTGGAAGACCCGTATTTCGTCGACCGCAAGCTGTACCCGAATATCGACTTCTACTCAGGCATCACGCTGAAGGCGCTGGGCTTCCCGACCTCCATGTTCACCGTGCTCTTCGCCTTGGCGCGTACCGTGGGCTGGATCGCGCAATGGAAGGAAATGATCGCCGATCCGGACCAGAAAATCGGCCGGCCGCGCCAGCTTTATGTCGGCCCGGCGCAACAGGACTACATCCCGATTGAGAGCCGCTGAGCGAGGGTGAGCGCGCTCGATCCGGTTGACGCGAGAAGCCGAAAACCGGTTGCCATCTCGTATCGCGTCCGGGACACGCTCCTGCGGATCGCGCTCTTATTGGCCGCGCGATGAGTCCGGAAACCGGCCCCCACTTTTCGGATCGCGAGTCAATCAGCCGGCATATCGGCCCGCTTTGCCTCCGCCCGGCCACCTTCGAGGATGCGTTGGCAGACCTGCGCCGCACGCTCGCTGGGCCGGTCGCCGGGCGCGCGCAGGATCTCGCGGACCCGCGCAACCGCCGCGCGCTGGCGCGCACGCTCGTCCGTATCGCGCAGCAGCGGAGCGAGCGCCCCGCTGAGGGTTTCCGGCTCGCACTCTTCCTGGACAAATTCGGGAAAAGCGTTGTCCTGCAACACGAGATTGGCCAGCACGATGGACGGGACATTTAACAAGAAGCGCAGCCGCGCAGCCACCGCATCCACTTTGTAGCCCACCACCATCGGCGTGCCGGCGAACGCCAGTTCAAGCGTGACGGTGCCCGACGCCGCCAACGCCGCATCCGCGAGCCGGAAGGCGGCGAACTTGTCCTGCGCGCCCTCGACGATGTGGACCGGCGCGGGCCATGCTGCCACCGCTGCCTCGATCTGGGGACGCAACGAGGCGACCGCCGGGATGATGACCTGCGGCGCGAGGCCCAGGGCATGCAGGCGCGCCACGGTGCCGCCAAACGGCGTCATGAGCCGGTTTGCTTCTGTCGCGCGGCTGCCGGGCAGCACGGCGAGAACCGGGCGGCTGCGGTCGATCCCGAGGCGGCGCGCCAGCGCTTCCGGGGCGAGCGCGCGGATCCAGGCATCACGCTCCACGAGCGGATGGCCGACATAGCTGCACGCCGGTCCGCCAAGCCGGGCATGAGCATCCGGCTCGAACGGCATCAGCGCCAGGACGTGATCGACATAAGCCCGCATCTTGCGCGCCCGGCCCGGCCGCCACGCCCACACGCTCGGCGAGACATAATCGATGATCGGCACCTCGGGGCATTTGCGCCGGATGCGCTTGGCGATCGGGTGGGTGAATTCGGGGCTGTCGATGATGATCACGAGGTCGGGCGAGGCGCTTACGGCCGCATCCACGGTCTGATAGACCCGTCGGACCAGCAGCGGCAGTCGGCGCAGGATGGCAAGCGGCCCCATCACCGCAACATCACTGAGCGGGAACAGGCTGCGCAGGCCTTCCTGAGCCATTTCCTCGCCGCCGACACCGGTGTAGATCAACGGTGCTTCGCTGCGTGCGTTGAGCGCGGCCATCAATCGGCCGCCAAGCGCATCGCCGGAATGTTCGCCGGCGACTATGAAGATATTGCGCGAGCGCGGCTTCACGGTTGAGACTCCTGACGCTGGCGCGTGAGTTGGCGCTCTGCCTCGACAGCCCCTGTCGCACGATCGTCCGTGGCCTCTGCGAGCATGGGCACCCCGTCACTCAGCCCGACGACGAAGAGCCCGCACCGGTCCGCCGACTCGACCAGTTCTTGCGAGTCAGCCAGCAGCACCAGCCCGGCAGCAACACCGATCCCTGCGAGCCCGGCTTCCGCCGCCAGTTCCACGGTGCGCGGGCCAATCGTCGGCATATCAACCCGCAACTCCTGGCCTGGTTTGGGAATCTTCACAAGCACGCCGTGGCGATGCTTCAGGCCCCACTGGCGCAGGCCCGCGCAGCGGCGCAGCATCTCGTCGGTGCCTTCGGCCGCCTCCACGGCCAGCACGTACCCGCGCGCCGCGACCGCCGCCTGTCCAACATCGTGCGGTCCAAGCGCACGCAGGACGCCGAGCGCCTTTGTTATGTCCACCTGATCGGCCGCACGAGGCGACACGCGCGTCAGTTTGCCGGCCGGCGCGGTGAGGTCATCCGCGATTTCGTGAGCGCCGCGTACGCGGAAGCCCTGCTGCTCAAAAAAACGGACGACGCGGGAGAGCACGGCGTCATCGCCGCCGCGCGTGAGTTGATAAAGTTGCCGCGCATGGCGGAGCAAGCCGGTATCTATGCGCAGCGATGTCAGCCTTGGCCGGCGCACGCTGCCGACAATCACGATCTGCTCACACCCGTTCTTGCGCAGCAGCCGCAGCATCCGGCCCACCTCGCCCCAACGCATCCAATCATGGGCGAATTCCGAGATTCCGGGATCGGCAAGGCCATGGAAGCCGAGGATATAGGGCGCATGCCCACACTCTTGAGCGCGCCGCGCGACAGAAAGCGGAAGCGCCCCACCACCTGCGATGATCCCCAAGGGACCGAATGATTTGGCCGGCGCGGTCATACCTTCTACCGCCTCGAAATCAACGCCGAGCGCGCGCCGCTCAGCCTGTCGTGTCGCGCGGGGTGCACAACGGCCGGTTCACGGACGCTCGGGCAAACGCCACGATGCGCTGTACCTCTGGATCATCGCTGTAGCGGGTTTCGACTGCGTCGAGGCGCTCGACCAGCGTGCCTTCGGCTGCAAACAACATCCGGTAGGCCTCGCGCATCGCGTGGATCTTTTCGCGCTCAAACCCCTGGCGCTTTAGTCCGACTATGTTCAACCCTGCAAGCCCGGCCCGGTTGCCCAGCGCCATGCCAAACGGGATCACGTCGTTCTCAACCCCGGACATGCCGCCGATGAAGGCGCATGCGCCGATGCGCACGAACTGGTGGACCGCGACAAGCCCGCCAAGGATCGCATTGTCCTCGACAATACAGTGGCCGGCCAGCGTCGCGTTGTTGGCCATGATGACCCGGTTGCCGACCTGGCAATCATGCGCCACGTGTGAACCGACCATGAAAAATCCATGATCGCCAACGCGCGTCAGCATGTGCCCGCTGTCCGTGCCCGGGTTCATGGTGACGTGCTCGCGGATGACGTTGTTCGCGCCGATTTCCAGGCCGGACGGTTCACCCTTGTATTTCAGATCCTGGGGCTGATGGCCAAGCACCGCGAACGGAAACACCTGGGTGCCTTCGCCGATCGTCGTGTGGCCCGAGACAACCACATGGGCGTGCAACTCGACGTTGCGCCCGATCCGCACGTGGGGACCGACAACGCAGAACGGGCCGATACGAACGCCTTCTTCGAGGACCGCGCCCGGTTCGACGAAAGCGGAGGGGTGAACGGATGGCCCGTTGTCTTCGGGCGCTGGCTTTATCTGGGGTGATGTGCTCATACGCGAGCGCGACTCCTTTATTCGTGGTACACGCGCCCTGCGCGCGACGTTTTGGACCGGAACGCACGCAGATGGCGCTGACGGTACTGGGCCGGCGCAATGACCGCGGAGTGGTGCCCCCGCATGTGCGCCATGATGTCGACCGCGCTCAGGTTGGCGCCTTTTCGGGCTCCACGACCATCGCGCTGATCTCGCCTTCCGCGACGCTATTGCCCCCGACTTTCGCCTCCGCGCGGAAGCGCCAAACGCGCCCGCGGTTGCGTATCTTGTGCACGTGATAGTGGACGGTATCGCCAGGTGTCACGGGACGGCGAAACTTGGCCCGGTCAATCGACATGAAATAGACGAGCTGCGGCTCGTAATCGTTCCCGAGGCTTGCCACGCACAAGGCACCTGCGGTCTGGGCCATCCCCTCGATCAGGAGAACCCCCGGCATCACCGGGAAACCGGGAAAGTGGCCCTGGAAAAACGGCTCATTGATGGTGACGTTCTTCACGCCGATCGCCGACCTATCCCCGTCCATATCGATTATCCGATCCACGAGCAGAAACGGGTAGCGGTGCGGCAACAGCTTTAATATCCGGGCAACATCTGCCGTCTCCAGTTGCCGCGTTTCGTTTTGATCGTTCATGCCGTCACCGCTCTAAGCCGCTCAAGGCCTGGATATCTCACTCAAAAGCTTCTTAAGCCGCGCCAGCGTCTTGCCCCGGATCATCTCGCTCAATGCCTTGGTGAGCGCGACCTCTCGCGACCACTCCGTCACCGGACGAGCCGGGACTCCGCCCCATCGCTGACCCGCGGGCACGGAATGCGAAATCCCGCTCATGCCGGCAATTTGCGCGCCCTGTCCGATCCGGATGTGTCCGACACACCCCGACTGCCCGCCCATCACCACGAAATCCTCAAGCACGGCACTGCCTGAAATGCCGACCTGGCCAACAATCACGCAATGCTGACCGATCTGCACGTTATGGCCGATCTGAACGAGGTTATCAATCTTCGTGCCTTCACCGATGACCGTATCGCCGAGCGCGCCCCGGTCAACCGCGCTGTTGGCGCCGATCTCCACATTATCCTGAATGATGACCCGCCCGATTTGAGGAACCTTGAGGTGACCGCCCGGCCCCATGGCGAAGCCGAACCCGTCCTGGCCGATGGACACTCCGGCGTGAATGATCACCTGGTCGCCGATCAGGGCATGGGTGATGTTCGCATTCGGGCCAATATAGCTGTCGCGGCCGATATGCACGCCGTAGCCGATCACTGCGCCCGCCGCGATGCGCGCGCCTGCGCCGATGCGCGCCTGCGCCCCGACGATCGCGCCGGGCTCGATCGAGACGCCGGGCTCGACCTGCGCGTCTTCGTGCACCTGTGCATCTTGATCAGGACACACGCGCGGATGTGATGACTGCGGGTAGAACAGGCTGAGCGCGCGCGCCAGGGCATGGTAGGGTTGGTCCGTGATTAGCCCGGCCGTGCCAGCAGGCAGCTTGTCGGCGAAATCACCGCGCAAAAGGCACGCTCCCGCCCTGGTATCTGCAAGGGCTGGCGCGTACTTCAGATTATCAAGGAATGTCAGGTGATCAGGTCCGGCTTGTGTCAACGGGCGGACATCCGAAACCTGATGATCGGGATTGGTCCCGGGTGCGAGCGAAGCACCCACTTCCTGGGCGATTTTTGAGACCGGGAACGGTCCATGCCGCTGGAAGAAGGGCGTCGGTTCCATGCCAGTTTGTCTTGTTATGCAACAGGAGGGCTTAAGCGGCCCCGCAATCGCGGCATCGTGTTTTGCGCCCTTAGAACTTTGTCGTGGCGCCGAAGCCGAACACTTCTTCCTCGTCGAAGTCCTCGCTCGTTATCACGTAGGAGAAGTCCGCGCGCAGCGGCCCGACCGGCGAGTTCCAGAGCAGGCTCGCACCAACCGAGGACCGGATTTCCTCACTGTCCTCGCAGGTGGTGTTCGCACACTCGCTATCTTCAACGTCTGTTCCGAACACCGAACCCGCGTCCGCAAACACCGCACCGGACAACCCGAGCTCATCCGGAATGAACGGGAACGGGAACCGCACCTCCACGTTTGCCGCATAAAATGTCTTTCCGCCCAGCGCATCACCATTCGAGTTGCGCGGACCAAGGCCCGTGCTTTCAAAGCCGCGGATCAGGTTGTTGCCCTTGTAGAAGGCATCCTGCACGCGGACGTCGTCGCCGGACAACCCTTCGATATGACCGCCGATCAACCGGCCGACCAAAGTCACACCATCATAAATCGGGTAGTAGCCGCGCGCCTCAGCCGTGGACTGGAGATAGTTTACATCGCCGCCAACGCCCGCAAATTCCTGATTCAAGGCCAGATAGAGACCCCGTGTTGGGTTATTCGGGATGTTGCGCGTGTCATAGACGAGACTGTAGCCCACTGCGGAGGTCTGCGATGTTCCTTCCTCGATAAAGGCGTTACCTGTGTCAACATCGAACACTTCATCCTGAGTGAACGAATAGTTCGTGGTCAGGACAAGATCCTCAGCGACAAGGAACCCGAAACGCAACTGTCCACCGGTTTTGCGTGTCTCGTAGCCAGCCTCGTCGGAATAATCCAGCTCCTTATGGAAGACATCGAAACCAGCCGACATGTTGCGTCCGAGGAAGCGCGGCTCGGTAAAGCTCAAGTCGATCTGAGCGCGCTCAAAGCTGCCCGACAATTTCAGGCGCAGGAA
>CAYFVF010000066.1:0-8305 GCA_964346335.1 uncultured Hyphomicrobiaceae bacterium | reverse complement strand
ACAGCGTGCCAAGCCGCTTGCCCAGCGCCTCGCCGTCCGCGCCGACCAGCAGGTTGTGATGCGCAAAGGCGGGCGCAGCCGCGCCAAGCGCCTCGAAGATCTGGAGCTGTGCGCCGGTGTTCGCCACGTGGTCCTCGCCGCGGATCACGTGCGTGATGCCCAACGCGATATCGTCCACCACGCTCGGCAACGTGTAGAGATAGGTTCCGTCCGCGCGCACGAGGATGGGGTCGGATAGTGAGCCGGCGTCGATGGATTGCTCGCCGCGTATGAGGTCGTCCCAGGCGACTTCGCGATGATCGAGCTTGAAGCGCCAGTGCGGCTTGCGGTCCTCGGCTTCGAGCTTCGCGCGATCCTCATCGCTCAGTTTGAGCGCGGCGCGGTCATAGACCGGCGGCAGGCCCTGCGCGCGCTGGCGTTTGCGCCGCCGCTCCAACTCGTCCGGCGTTTCATAGGCGGGGTAGAGCCGCCCGGCGGCCTTTAAGGTCTCAACAGCCTCGTCGTAAGCCGCAAGCCGGTCGGACTGGCGCGTTTCGATGTCCCACGTCAGTCCCAGCCAGCGCAGGTCCTCGCGGATCGCCTCGGCATAGTCTTCGCGCGAGCGTGCCGTGTCGGTATCATCAAGGCGCAGCAGGAAACGCCCGCCCGCGCCGCGCGCGAACAGCCAGTTGAACAGCGCCGGGCGGATATTCCCGATATGCAGATAGCCGGTAGGGCTGGGCGCGAAACGGGCAGTGATCTCGCTCATCGGGACCGGCCTTCGCGGAACTTGTTGGTGATGGGATAGCGCCAGTCGCGGCCGAAGATGCGCTCGGTGATCTTGATGCCAGGCGCGGACTGGCGGCGCTTGTACTCAGCGATGCGCAGCATGTTCTCGACTTTGCGCACCACCTCGTGGTCATGCCCGCGCTCTACGATCTCGTCATGCGGCATCTCGTGCTCGATCTTGCAGCGCAGGATGTCGTCGAGCGCGTCGTAGGGCGGCAGGGAGTCCTGGTCCGTCTGGTCAGGTTTCAGCTCCGCGCTCGGAGCCTTGGTGATGATGTTTTCGGGGATCACTTCGCCATCCGGGCCGAGACCGCCGACGGGCAAGTTTGCGTTGCGCCAGCGCGCGCAGTCATACACCTGCGTCTTGTAAAGGTCCTTGATCGGGTTGAAGCCGCCGTTCATGTCGCCATAGAGCGTGGCGTATCCCACCGACATCTCCGACTTGTTGCCGGTCGTCACAACCATTGCCCCGGTCTCGTTGGACACCGCCATGAGGATGGTGCCGCGCGTACGGGATTGCAGATTCTCGAGCGTGACCCCGTGGCCGCCGCCGTCTAGCACACTTTCGAGCGCGGACATGAAGCCCTCGACCGGCGCGGCGATCGGCACGGTATCGTAGCGCACGCCGAGCGCTTCGGCGCAGGCCGCGGCGTCTGAGCGGCTGACATTGGAGGTGTATTTGTAAGGCAGCATGATGGAGTGAACGCGATCCGCCCCGAGCGCATCCACCGCGATTGCCGCGCACAGGCCTGAATCGATCCCACCCGATAGGCCCAGCACCACGCCAGGAAAGCCGTTCTTGCCGACATAGTCGCGCAGGCCGAGCATGCAGGCTTGATACGCCGCTGCGTCGCCCTCGAGCAGCACCGCGCGGTCGGCGGGCACGCAGGTCCAGCCGTCGGCCCCGCGCTGCCACTCAGTTATTGTAATGTGCTCGCGCCAGTCCGGCATCTGAACCGCCAGCGCGCCGCTTGCATTGAGCACGAACGACGCGCCATCAAACACCAGCTCGTCCTGCCCGCCGACCTGGTTAACGTAGGCCAGCGGCAGCCCAGTCTCCATCACGCGCGCCACCGCGACATCCTGCCGGCCGGCCTGTTTCGCAAGCGTGAAGGGCGATCCGTTTGGGACGATCAGCATCTCTGCGCCAGTCTCGGCCAGGCACTCGCAGACATCCTCGATCCAGATATCCTCGCAGATGGGCACCCCGATGCGCACGCCGCGAAAACTGATCGGACCGGGCATCTCGCCGGGCGCGAAGATGCGCTTTTCGTCGAACACGCCATAATTCGGGAGTTCGGCCTTGTCGCGAATATCGCGCACCGCGCCGTCGTCCAGAAGCGCCACGCTGTTATGGGGCTTGTCTTCGCCTGGCCACGGCGTGCCGATCAGCATGGCGGGGCCGCCATCGGCGGTTTCCGTGGCGAGTTCCTCGATCATTTCGCGTGACGCCTCGATGAAAGCCGGCTTCAGGATCAGGTCTTCCGGCGGGTAGCCGCAAATGAACAGTTCCGGGAAACAGACCAGATCGGCCCCGGCCCGGGCGGCCTCACTGCGGGCGGCGCGTGCGCGACCGGCGTTGCCGGCCAGGTCGCCGACCGTCGGGTTGAGTTGCGCCAGGGCGATTTTGAGCTGATCGGTCATGTCGTCTCGATGGGGCCTTGCGCTGGTCACGCTTTGCAAAGGCGAGTATGGCGGATCATGCAGTCAACGTAACCATGCCGCGATGTCGCGCAAGGCTTCAGGCTTGTCTGGCGGCGCGGGCTTTACGCTCCTCGCGGATGCGCGTGAGCATGGTGTTGACGTCGTCCATGCTGTCGACGCGGTGGACCATGCCGCCATAAACGAGATATTTCCAGGCGAGGCCGTCGCTCTGCGCCAGCTCGATGGGACGCACGCCCATCAGGTCTTCCATCGTCGTGTCACTGTTCACCCAAGGGGCAAACGCCACGTCGCGCCATGCCTGGCCCGAATCATCGACGGGAAGTAGCCCGCGCTCCAGCGCCTCGCGAACCATGTCGACGTAGGCGAACTGAACGAAGCCCGAGCAAATGAACTCCGCGGGTGCATACTTCCCGCCGCCGCGCAGATATTCGCCCAGCGAAGGCGCGCGGCCGAACAGGATGCTGCGCACCTTGAACCAGAAATGGGTATGGCGCGCGGCCAGCGCCGCGAGCATCGAAAAGTCATAGTCCTCGATGTCGAGGAAGCGCAGCATCCGCCCCGAGACCATCGCGCGGATTTGCGGCGTGGCCCACGGGTGCGCCAGCCGTTTGATGCCAACGATGTATTCCGGTGGCCGGCCGGTATCCTCATAGACCTTGGTAGGTTCAACGATCTCGCCGAAAGCGTCCAGCTCGACGCCGCCGAACGTTGTCTCAAGCAGGTAGCTCTCATCGACGCCGATGTTAGAATGCGGCGTGGCGAACACCAGAGCGGCGTGGGCGAAGTCTGACGCGTCGAGGACACGGTTGAAGAACGAGAACAGGCTGCCGAGCTTGGTGGTCAGCACGACGTCGCCGCTGTGCAGGTACTGTCCCTTGCGAAATTCGCTGACCGGCATGGGCCATGAGGCCTTGTCGGCAGGCTCTTCAGCAGGGGCCGCAAGAGCTTCGCCCAGGGGCGCGGCGCCGGGCGCAACCGGCGCGTCCTGCCCGGCCTTGGCGGCTTCGCTGATGACGTCGCCGAGCGACTTCTTGAAGATCGGGTTGGCGACCGTCGGCCGCTGTTGCTTGCGCCGTGACATCGCCGGCTTGCCCCCTTGCGCCGCCCTCGCTTGCGGGACGGGCGGGCCGACCCGTGGCCGGCCCGTTTGTTCTTATCCGGCGTGCGCCACGCGCCGATCGTCCTGCAAATGATCCCGCCGCAACCGCTCAGCGATCAGGAACGCGAGTTCCAGCGCCTGGTCGGCATTCAAGCGCGGGTCGCAATGCGTGTGATAGCGGTCGGAGAGCTGGGTCTCGCTGATCGGCACGGCACCGCCGGTGCACTCCGTCACATTGTTCCCGGTCATTTCGACATGCACGCCGCCGGCATGAGTGCCTTCGGCCGCATGAATGTCGAAGAAAGTCTCGACCTCGCGCATCACGGCGTTGAACGGCCGGGTCTTGTAGCCGCTGCCTGCCTTGATCGTGTTGCCGTGCATCGGGTCGCACGACCAGATCACGTGCCGCCCTTCCTTCTCAACCGCGCGGATGAGGCCGGGGAGATGGTCTTCCACCGCGTCCGCGCCGAAACGGGTGATGAGTGTCAGGCGGCCGGGGATGTTGTCCGGGTTGAGGACGTCGATCAGCTTCAGCAGATCGTCGGGGCTCATGCTCGGCCCGCATTTCAGACCCAGCGGGTTCTTGATCCCGCGCACGTATTCGATATGCGCGTGATCCGCCTCGCGGGTGCGGTCGCCGACCCAGAGGAAATGCCCGGATGTCGCGTACCAGTCGCCGGTGAGCGAGTCGACCCGCGTGAAGGCCTGTTCATAGCCCAGCAGCAGCGCCTCGTGGCTTGTGTAGAAGCTGGTGCGGTGAAGCTGTGGCTGGGTGTCGGGCGTGACGCCGCAGGCGCGCATGAAGTCGAGGCTCTCGCTGATGCGATCGGCCAGTTCGCGGTAGCGCGCTTTTGCCGGGCTGTCCTTGACAAAATCCAGCGTCCACTGATGCACGCGCTCAAGGTCCGCATAGCCGCCCTGGGACAGCGCGCGCAGCAGGTTCAGCGTTGCGGCCGACTGCCGGTAGGCTTCGATCATACGGCGCGGGTCGGGCTCGCGGCTGCCCTGGCTGAAGTCGATATCGTTGATGATGTCGCCGCGATAGCTCGGCAACTCCGTCTCGCCCTGGCGCTCCACGGGCGACGAGCGCGGCTTGGCGAATTGGCCCGCGATGCGCCCGAGCTTGACCACCGGACAGCGCCCGGCAAAGGTCAGCACCACGGCCATCTGGAGGAAAACGCGAAAAAAATCACGCGTGGTGTCCGGCCCGTGCTCGGCAAAGCTCTCGGCGCAGTCGCCGCCCTGAAGCAGAAATGCCCGCCCATGCGCGACATCGGCGAGCTTCTCCATCAACTCGCGCGCTTCACCCGCGAACACAAGCGGCGGGAAATTTTCTAGCTGGGCTTCGACGTCCTTCAGCGCGGCTTCGTCGCTGTATACGGGAAGCTGCTGCGCCGGCTTCTCCCGCCAAGTCTGCGGCGACCACGGAGCTGCCATAACTCGATCCTTCCTAAAGACACAAGATTTTGTGGTGCGGTCATGCAGGCGCTAAGACTCCCCAACGATGACCGCGCCGCCATGTCGCGGATGGTATAAGCCATCATAGGACAACTGACCAGCCCCCGCAGCATCTGGAACAACGCCATGCGCCTTGAACACAGCCATGCCCCGCAAGCGATCGCTGACCGGCTCAGCAGCGGCCCGAATGTCAGCTATCTACGCGACTGGATCTATGGCGGCATCGACGGCGTCATCACGACGTTCGCCATCGTCGCCGGCGCGGTCGGCGCGGATATGTCAGCCCGCGTGGTGCTGATCCTCGGGGTGGCGAACGTGGTGGCGGACGGGCTGTCGATGGCCGCGGCCAACTATACCGGCACCAAGGCGGAACACGAGGAATACCAGAAGATCCGCGACATGGAGGAGCGCCATGTCGCCCTGCACCCCGAAGGTGAGCGCGAGGAAATCCGCCACATCTTCCGCGCCAAGGGCTTCGAGGGCCGCGACCTGGAGCGCGCGGTGGATATCATCACCGAAGAGCGCCATCGCTGGATCGACACCATGATGGCCGAAGAGCACGGGATGCCGCTCGTCAATCGCTCACCGATCAAGGCCGCGCTCGCCGTGTTCTTTGCCTTCGCGCTGTGCGGCGCGGTGCCGTTGATCCCCTACATCTTCGGCTTGCCGAATGCCGCCGTACTGGCGCTGGCGATGACTGGGGTCACATTCCTCGCCATCGGATCAATTCGCTCGTTCTGGTCGCCGCGCCCGTGGTGGCTGGCGGGGCTGGAGACGTTCCTGATCGGGATGCTCGCGGCGGGGTCCGCGTTTGCCATCGGTGATTTTCTGAAAACCATCGTGTAAAATTGGGGGAGGCGCGTGTTTCATGGCGGATGGATCGTTAATGCTGTTCGATGAGAACAATTTTACCATCGGGATCGAAGAGGAATACCTGCTGGTCGATCCGGTGAGCCGCGATTTGGTGGCCGATCCGCCCGCCGGCATGATGGAAGCGTGCCAGAATTCGCTGGGCGATAGTCTTGGGGCCGTCAGCCCGGAATTCATGCGCTCGCAGATCGAGATCGGAACGCGCGTGTGCCATTCGATCCAGGAGGCTCGGGCGACGCTGGCGGAGTTGCGCGCGACGCTTGCGAAGATCGCGCGGCAAAACGGCATGGCGCTGGTGGCCGCCTCGACCCACCCTTTTGGCCTATGGAACATGCAATCGCACACCGATCGCGATCGCTACAACACGCTTGCCCAGGACTTGCAGGTGGTGGTCCGGCGGCTGCTGATCTGCGGGATGCATGTGCATGTCGGCATCGACAACGATGACACCCGCATCGATCTGCTCAACCAGGCGGTCTACTTCATGCCGCATCTGCTCGCGCTTTCCACCTCCTCACCGTTCTGGAAGGGCGAGGCGACGGGGCTGAAATCCTACCGGCTGTCAGTGTTCGACGAGATGCCGCGCACCGGTCTGCCTGCGCAGTTCGACAGTTATGGCGAGTATCAGCGCACCGTGGATGTGCTGGTGCAGGCAGGGGTGATCGAGGATGCCACCAAGGTCTGGTGGGATCTGCGCCCGTCCGCGCGGTTCCCGACGCTGGAGATGCGCGTGCCGGATGTCTGCACGCTGCTGGACGACGCGATCACGATTGCCGCGCTATACGCCTGTATCTGCCGGATGCTCTACCGCCTGCGCCGCGAGAACAAGCGCTGGCGCTCCTACACGAATTTCCTGCTGAAGGAGAATCGCTGGCGGGCGCAGCGGTATGGCGTCGAGCAAGGCATGATCGACTTTGGCCGCGGCGAGATCGTCCCTTTCGCGGAGTTGACCGAGGAACTGCTCGCGCTGATCGGGGAGGATGCCGATGCGCTTGGCATGCGCGAGGAGGTCGAAAACATGCACACGATCCTCGCGCGCGGCACCAGCGCCGATCGCCAGCTTGCGGTCTACCACGCGGCGCGGGCCAGCGGGCTGACCGAGCGGGATGCGCAGAACGCGGTCGTGGACCGGTTGATCGAGGAGACGGTGGCGGGAACATCGGCCGCGCTTGGACCGGCGGCGGCGCCCATCGCGAAGTAAACAGCCGGGACACATGCCCCGGCCGTCAATTTCTCAGCTTTCAGCCTCGCGGAACAATTCTGTGTTGATCTCGATATTGACCCAGTCGGACACCAGCGGCGCGTTGCGGCCCAGGTCGAATTCACTGCGCAGCACGCGCCCCGTCGCCTGGAAGCCGGCGGCCTTGCGGTCCGTGTACTTGTCGCTGAAGGCGGCGAGCGGGTGATCGCCCGCGAAGTTCAGCGTGACATCCAGCGTCACCGGCTTGGTAATGCCCTTGATGGTCAAATCGCCGGTCATGCGGCCGGTATTCCTGCCGGTCTGCACCACCTCGGTGGTCTCGAACGTGACTTCCGTGTGTTCGTCGACGTGGAAGAAGTCGCCGCTTTTCATGTGATCATCAAACTTCGGCACGCCGGTGTCGATGCTCGCGGGGTCGATCGTCACGTTGACGGCGCTTTTGGAGACATCTTCCTGATCGAAGGTCACACTGCCCTCATACTCGCGGAACAGCGCGGACTGTTCGCTGAGCCCCAAATGGTTCCAGGAAATGCGGATCTGCGTGTGGCCCTTGTCGAACTGGTATTCCTGCGGCTGCGCGACGGCGTCGCCACCGGGCACGGCCAGCGAGGCAAAGCCGAGCAGCCCGGCCAGCGCAAAAGAGCGGGCGGATTTCAGTGTCGTCAGAACCATTAAACTCTCCCTGTTGAGAAATGAATTTCGCCGGCAGGCCCGGGCGGCGACAGGTCGCCTGCGGCATTTCCCCGCCACCGCGGCCCTCGCCATGCAGGTATCCCGTGATTGAGGCGGATCAAGCGCCGGAAGGTCACGAAAATTTGAGCCAAAAGGCGCGCGCCTCGCTTTCAGGCGAGATTCAGGCTCATTCCGCCATCGACCATGAGCCCTTCGCCGGTGGTGTAGGCGGAGTCGTCACTGGCCAGGAACAGCGCGGCCTTGGCCACCTCCTCGGGCGTGCCGAAGCGGCGCATCGGCATTTGCGAGATCAGCGCCTCGGCCAGCGGCGGCGTCCTGGTGTAGCGGCTGGTCAGGGCGGTGGGGATGAAGCCGGGGCACAGGTAATTCACGCGGATATTGTACGGCGCGAACTCGACGGCGAGGCTGCGCGACAGGCCCGCGATCGCCGCCTTGGCGGTGGAGTAGGCCGAAAGCTGGCGCGCGTGCTGCGTGGCCATTATCGAGGACAGGTTGACGATCGACGCGCCGTCCGCCGCCTTCAAAAGCGCGAAAGCTGCGCGCGTGACCCG
>CAYFVF010000065.1:6888-8452 GCA_964346335.1 uncultured Hyphomicrobiaceae bacterium | reverse complement strand
CGAACCGTGCGAGAATGTCCTGGATCGTGTGGTTGAGCGCGTGGCCCATGTGCAGTGAGCCGGTGACGTTGGGCGGCGGCAGCATGATGCAGTAGGGCTTGGCGGCGTCGCCCTCGGCGGTGCGCCGTCCGGCGGCAAATGCCTGGGCGTCTTCCCACTTGCGGTAAATGCGCCGTTCGACGTCGCCCGGCTGATAATTTTTCTCGAACATCGGCGTGTCTTGTGTCCGTCAATTAAGGGGTGTCGCCCGCGCGTGCAGCCGTGCGCCAGTACGTCATGTCCCGCGCCGTTAAGCCTCGGTACGGAATGTTGCCCAGAGTCTGCTCTCGGCGCGCTGACCCGCAGTTTTGCTATTGCTGTATGACGCGCGCGCTGAATTCGTCAACTGGCGCGTGGACGCCGGCCGTGCCTCAGTGTGAATCGCGCCTTCGCCGATCTCGCGCTTAGTCATCGTCGTCGCGTGCCGCCTCGGAGCCCGTATCTCCGGACGGGTTCTGCGCGCCCTGTGATGCTGCGAACTGCTCGCGCATCGCGGCCTCCACGAGGCGCGGCATGTTCTTGTCGAGCCACTCCTGCAGCATGGGGCGCAACAACTCCTTCACACTGTCTTCAAGGCTTTTGGCGCTGGTTGGTCCAACCCCCGTCGGGGGCGTGGATGATCGGGCTTCGTGCGACCCGGCCATGTGCGCTGGGCCGGGATCGAAGGCGCTGAGATGCGGCGCGTTCGTGTCGGCTTCGGCGGCAAACGTCACGTGCTCCAATGCCGCCTCTGGTTCCGCATCCCCGCCGTCCGCGATGTCCGGCTCGTTGTTCTCGTCTGCCTGTGGTTGCGTGAACACGGGCGCAGCGGTGTCCGCTAGGTCGTTGTTCGCTTGAACGGTGTCCTGGTCATGAGGCGCGCTGACCTCTGTGCTGTCCGTATGATGGGAAGCGGCGCTCCAGTTGCGCGGGGGCATTCCGAAGACCGCCTCGATCTCGTCGGCGTCATGAAAAGCGGACATCTGCTCCGCTTCTTGCGCGCCGGGTGACGGGTGCGGGGCGTCCGTTTCAGCTTCTGGCATGTCTTCGGCGTCGTCGGCCTGCATCTCGATGTCATGCTCGGGTTGGTCATCGCTCAGCGAGGCAAGCTGAATGCCATACTCATCCACCGGTTGAGGTGACAGCTCGCGGTCCGGCTCGGCTTCGCTTTCAGACGCGATGGCTTCCTCAGGCCATTCTTCATGGGGCTGGGTGAATCGACCGCCGCCCCCGAGCGAGCGCGCCATCTTGTAGCTTTCAGTGACGTCGAACGGGTCGCTGGCCGGCCAGGCGCTTTCCGGATGGGTTTGCGTGGCGGTGAAGGGAGAAGCGGGCCCATCCTCGCCCACCGGCATCTGGAAGTCCTGCGCCCAGACATTCGCATGAGACACCGCCGCGTCCTCGCCAGTCTCGTCCCGCTGTGATTGAAGCTGGTCGGCCTGCGCCGCCGCAGCGCCTTCCTCGTAGGAAGTGAGCTCTTCGTGGACAGTGCTATCAAGCTGGGCAGCGATGTCCTGCTCGTGGGAAGTATCCTGCTCGTGGGAAG
>CAYFVF010000065.1:0-6788 GCA_964346335.1 uncultured Hyphomicrobiaceae bacterium | reverse complement strand
TGTCCGCGCCCGCCTGCTGCTCCTGTTCGCGGCGCAGCGCGGCGGTCGCTTCGGTCACGATGAACTCTTCGGACAGGTCGAGCACGTCTTCTCCCTGCTCGGCGGAAGCGTCATCGACCATGTCGGCGCTTTCCCCACCGCGCAACCTGCTCATGATGTCGCTGCGGTCCTGTCCATTGGCGTGTTCGCTGGCGGATGCGTCGCTGTTTTCCGTGGTGCCGTCATCGGCGATGATTTCGCGTATCGAGGACAGAATGTCATCGATGCTCGGCTGCGACTGCTTACTCTCCGCGCTCATTGAAACATCCCCGCTTTTCACCGCCGCACGTTGTCCCGGTGGACGCAACCCCGCATTGCCTGCCACAAGGCGCCGGGACAAGCATCCCCCGTTCAGGAATGGTGAATAACGCAAATGGGCCATGACCGACAAGGCGTTGCGCCCAGCTCACCGGGTTCATGGGAATAAAATGCGATATCTCGGAAACGAGTGCCGCCAGCTTGGGCGCAGTGCCGATCACTTCAGCGACGGGTCCGTGTCCTCGGGGACGACCCACGGCTCGGCGCCTTGCCCCGTGTCATCATCGGCAAGCTCGTGTCCGGGTTCGAGTTCCGCGTCACCGCCGATGACGGTCGTGTCCTCGACCGGCAGCACGCTCGTGGTCCAGTGAAAGCCGAACGGCTTGTCCTTGACCTCGCGGTAGTGCCGATCCGAATCGTAGATATCCGTTGGCAGGTTAAGGTCCGCTGGCGACAGACGGCCGATCGCGGCCAGCAGGGTATAGGACGCCACGACGAGGTCCCGCCGGCTTGTGACCAGCGCCACCTGAGAATCCAGCAGATCCTGCTCAGCGTCCAGAACGTCAAGAATGGTCCGCTGACCGACCTGCTCCTCGGCGCGCACGCCATCCAGCGCGACCCGGTTGGCCTGCACTTGCGCGCGGTCCGACTTGATCGCCGCGCGCGCCGCCGTGAGTTGCCCCCAGGCGGAAATCACATCGGCGCGAACCTGCTGACGTGCCTGGTCCACCTCCTGCCGGCGCTGCAGTTGCGTGTCCTGAGACTGGCGAATGCGCGCGGAGACTTCGCCCGCCTGGTAGATCGGCACGGTCATGCGCCCGGTGATCGTCGTGGTATCGCGCTCCTCGACGCCTCCGGTTTCGAAGCTCTTTTCGTAGCTGGCTTCGAGCTGCACTTCGGGCAGCAGTTCGCCCTTGATGGTCTTCGTGTCGAATTCCGCTGACTTGACCCGGAACAGCCCGGCAAGGATTTGCGGGTTGCGCTCCTCGCCCGCCTGACGCGCCGCGCCGAGCGATTGCGGCAACAGCCGGCCCACTGGCTGTGGCGTCTTGAGCCGGCTTGGCGGATTGCCGATGACCCGCTCGTAAGCGGCGCGGCTGGTCTGGAGATTGGCTTTCGCCAGGTTCAGTTCGGAGATCGCGCCAGCCCGCGCGGCCTCGGACTGTGCCACGTCCGTCCGTGTGACTTCGCCAACCTCAAAGCGATCGCGGGTGGCCTGAAGCTGCTCGCTCAGGAATTCCACGTTGTTCTGGCGCAGCCGGACGATCGACTGGTCACGCAACACGTTCATGTACTGCGTCACCGAGTCGAGCAGAACCTGTTGCGCGGTGTTGCGCAGGTCTTCGCGCCCCGCTTCCACGGCGGCTTTCGCCGCTTCAACCGAATTCATCGTCCGGAAGCCACGAAACAACGGTTGCGACAGGCTGATGGAGTAACTGCGCGGATAGCTGTCGCCGCCACCGCCAGCCATCGCACCGCCGCCGCTTATTGACACGTCCTGGTATGTATGGACAGCCTCGCCCTGGATACGCGGCCGGTAGCCGGACTTCGCCCGTGAGACCTCCTCATCGGCGGCGCGAAGCTGTGCACGCTGCGCCTTGATCTGCGGATTGGCGATATAGGCCGCCGCCAAGGCTTCTTTGAGCGTTTCGCCATGAGCTATGGATGCCGGTCCCGCGCTGGATAACACCAACGCCGTAACTGACACGAGGACAGTACGCATTTTCAGATCGCCCTTTCGCCGACTAGCGGTTGTTCAGCCCGGACACTAACCCTCTGACGCGACCATGAACGCATTACGCGCCTGCCAAGACTGCGGGCAGGACCCCAAGCTTGCAAAGTAGCTGCAAGCATCGGGTGGCGGAAGGTCGTCGCCCTGGGCGGGGGACAACTTTCGCGCGTCCGTGACCTTTTTGCCGCGCGCAACGACTGCAATCCAAGGTAGCAGTCAATATCCGATACACCAGACGGCAAAATCTGCCGGGATCGCCCCGCGTCGTCACCGCGCGGCGGTGCGTCAGGTCATTGCGCCGGTGTCTTGTGTGCCATGCGCGGCGCCATTCGCATGTTTGCGCTGCGCCGGCTGAGGCAGGATGCATGTGACTGTCGTGCCCTCGCTAGGCTTGCTCTTGATGTCCAGCCGGCCCTCGTGCATTTCCAGGATCGAGCGCGAAATGGCCAGCCCCAGGCCGGACCCCTCGTGGTCCTTGGTGAGTTGGTTGCCGACCTGCTGGAAGGGTTTGCCGAGCTTGGCGATCTCGTGCTTGGGGATGCCGACGCCGCTATCCGTGATCGCGATTCGTACCGTGCCCTTGTAGCGATAGCTGCGCACGCTGACCTCGCCGCCCTCGGGCGTGAACTTGACCGCGTTCGAGAGCAGATTGAGCAGCACCTGTTTGAGCGCGCGCTTGTCGACCGCGACTTCGATATCGGAATTACCGGTCTGGTTCAGCGTGATGTTGCGCTCGGTGGCTGACGGCTGGACGACCCGCAAGCTGTCCTCGATCAAGCTGCCCGCGCGTACCGGCTCGATCGACAGCGTGAACTGCCCCGCCTCGATCTTCGACATATCGAGGATGTCGTCGATCATCTCCAGCAGGTAGCGCCCGCTCGAGCTGATGTCGCTGGCATAGTCCCGATATTTCTCGTGGCCGATCGGGCCGAAAACCTCCTCGGTCATGACCTCGGAAAAGCCGATGATGGCGTTGAGCGGTGTGCGCAACTCGTGGCTGATATTGGCGAGGAATTCGGATTTCGCCTTGCTGGCTTCTTCGGCGCGCGCTTTTTCGGCGGCGTATTTGTCGGCAAGCTCAACGAGCTGGCTGGTCTGAGTCTCCAGCTTCGCGCGGGACTCTTCCAGCTCCTGCACGCTGGTGCGCAGTTCGCGTTCGCTGTGCGCCAGCCGGCGCTCGTTGCGTTTGAGCTTGGTGATGTCGGTGGCGATGCTGACGAAATCGCTGGTGCGGGTGCGCCGCTCCGACACGGCGATCCACCGGCCGTCGGCGAGTTCGATGTCATACCCGGCTTCGCGCGATTTCGGCGCGCCTGCGGCCGAGCGCGGGCCTTGCGGGATAGCGCGTTCGGCGGCCTGCTGGAGTTTGCCATGCGGTGTGCCTGGGACAGCAACATTGCCGGGCAGCCCATACAGCTCGATAAATTTGCGGTTGCAGAACACCAGGCGCTCGCTGCTGTCCCACAGGGCCAGCGCGTGGTGGTCGCTGTCGAGCGCTTCGCCAAGCCGGGCGGCCATGTGAACATCGCGGCTCTCGCGCTGCTCGTCGCTGGGCACCTCCATGATCATCCCGAGAAAAACCGGGCTGGCCTGCCAGCCGCCCTGGCTGATGCGCCCGCGCATCTCGAAGGACACCCAGTCGCCCTGCGCATCCGCCATGCGAAAGCGGGCCGCGAAATCCGTCACGCCGTCTTTCATGGCGCGATTCAGGCCGCTGTAAAGATCATCTTCGGGGTGCAGCAGCCCGCGCAACTGGCTGAAGGGTATCGGCTCGGACGGCGCATCGAGGCCAAGCGCGGTGAACACCGAGCCGGTAATCCGCAATTCGCCGCGCACGATATCCCAGAAGCACAGCCCGGCGCGCCCGCCATGCAATGCGGAATTCATATCCGCGCGGAAGGCTTCCGCGGCGCGCAGCAGAGCCGTATGGCGGTGGAGTTGGCGCAGCAACAACCAGAAAATGCCAAGCGCCGTGAGGATGGCGGAAATAGCCAGCGCACCAAACAGCAGGGCATCGCGGAACCAGCTACCGAGCGCGTCGCGCGGGTTGGCGAGCACGATGAGGCGGCCGCCGGCATCCAGCGTCTGCTCGGATCGGATAAAGCGGGAGGTTTTTTCGAGAAGCTCAGCCACCGGCGCACCGGCATGTCCACGAACCGGTTGCTCGGCGATCACCCTGTCATCGGCGTCGACAAGGAATGCGCCGTGATAGCCAGCCGTGCGAAGAGCCCAGCCGGTCTGCGACAGCGCGGCCCGCCACGCATCGTACAGCGCCACCGGCTTGGTCGAGGTGTCATCCTGCGCCGCAGCGCTCTCTTCGACCGGGGCGGCGCGTGGGCGGATGCGATTGATCCGGGACGCTACCAACGCGCCCGCGAGGTCGATGCGTTGCTCAGACGCCGTGAACGCAGCCTGCCGCGTTTCCACCAGGTACACGGCGATCCGCGCGCTTAACACCACCAGTACGGCGATCGCCAGCAGCGGCAGAAACCAGCGCAGCCAGAATCGCGGCATCCGCGCGGCCCGGGCGAACGGGCCGGCCTGCGGCGAGATATGCCAACCAGCCCCCGGAGGCGCGTCCCCGGGATCGGGCGATTCCGCCTCCATTCTACTCATCTGTCCCCGCGCTGTTGTGTGATCCTGACTGTGCTTGGCAGACTCCAAGCCCCCTCGGAATCATCCGATGATTCGCGCCGCAGGCAAAGGCCCGGCCCCGCCGCCCTGTGGAGGATGCGGCGCCGTGACCGCCCGCGCGAGCATTGCGTGAGCGCCTGTCTGGAGTTACACCCAGATTGAACCATGGAGGTCGGGATGTTGCGCTGGATACGGTTTTCGTTGTTCCTGCTTGTGGCGTTTGCACTGGGGCTGGGGGTCAACCTGGCGCTCAGGGATAGCCAGCAGCCAGCGCCTGGCCAGAGCGCGCAGGGCAGCGGCAAGGCGCTGATCGGCGGACCTTTCGAGCTGGTGAGCCATACCGGCGAGACCGTCACGCCAGCCGAGTTTGCCGGCGAACACATGCTCGTCTTTTTTGGTTTCACCAACTGCCCGGATGTCTGTCCGGCGAAGCTCAACACGGTCAGCATCGCGCTCGATGATCTCGGGCCGCTGGCGAATGAGATTACACCGGTATTCATCACGATCGATCCCGAGCGTGACACGCCGCAACGCATGGCCGAGTATGTCTCGAACTTCAGCGCGGATATCGTCGGCCTGACCGGCACGCCGGAGCAAATCCGCGAGGCCGCGAAAGCCTACCGCGTTTATTATGCCAAGGTGAACCTGGAAAACTCCGCCAGCGGCTATACGATGGATCATAGCGCTTTCACCTACCTGATGGATGAAAACGGCGAATACGTCACGCATTTCGCCTATGGCACGAGCGCCGCGAAAATCACAGAGCGTCTGCGCCGCGAACTCGCGGGGGATAAGACGGCGGCGCGGGTTGGCGGCACTTCCGCAGCGCAATAACGTCCTGCTTCTCAACAGCCCGATATGCCTTCACACCGCTGCCATTGTTGCAGCGCAGCATTAGGCGTATCTTAACGGCTGATTTGCGTGTCCCGTTGTGACGCGCAGCAGTAGCTAGCGGGGACCCCTTTTTGCTTTATTACCTCTACGAGATGACCAAGGCCGCGATGAACCCGGCCCGAATGGCCGGTGATTCCTACAGCCTGATGATGCGCAACCCGCTGAATCCGCTGTCCCACACGGCGCTGGGAAAGGGCACGGTTGCGGCCTGCGAGCTGCTGGAGCGAACGACGCGGCGCTATCCGAAGCCCGAGTTCGGCATCCGTCATACCCGTGTTCACGGCCGCGTGGTGCGCGTCGAGGAAGAGACGGTCTGGCGGAAATCCTTTTGCCGGCTCCTGCATTTTCGCCGCGACACGCTTGATGCGCGGGTGAAACGCCAGCCGCGCGTGCTGATCGTCGCGCCGATGTCCGGGCATTTCGCCACATTGTTGCGCGGCACGGTCGAGGGGTTATTGCCCGATCATGACGTGTACATCACCGACTGGCATGACGCGCGCAGTGTGCCGCGCAGCGCCGGGCGTTTCGATCTGAACGACTACATCGACTATGTGCAGGAGATGATCGCGCTGTTCCGCGGCGATGTGCATGTCATGGCCGTGTGCCAGCCCTCGGTGCCGGTTCTGGCTGCGGTCGCGGACATGGAAGCGCGCAAATCCCCGCATGTGCCGCGCAGCATGACGCTCATGGGCGGTCCGGTCGACACGCGCATCAACCCGACAGCCGTCAATGATGTTGCCGAACAGCGCGGCACGGAGTGGTTCGCGCGCCACGTCATATCGCGCGTGCCATGGCCGAATCCGGGGTATGGCCGCCCAGTCTATCCCGGATTTTTGCAGTTGTCCGGCTTCATGACCATGAACCTGGATCGCCACATCAACGCGCATCGCGACCTGTTCTTCCACCTGGTTGAGGGCGACGGCGACTCGGCGGAGAAGCACCGGGCTTTCTACGACGAATATCTTGCGGTCATGGACCTGACGGCGGAGTATTTCCTTCAGACGGTCGACGAGGTGTTCGTGCGACATACGCTCGCGAAAGGTGAATTCATGCATCGTGGCCGGCGCATCGACCCGAGCTTGATCCGGCGCACGGCGCTGATGACGGTCGAGGGCGAGAAGGACGACATCACCGGCGTCGGACAGTGCCACGCGGCGCACCGGCTGTGTAGCGGCCTGGCCCGGTCGAAGCGGGCGCACTGGCTACAACCTGGCGTGGGGCACTACGGGAT
>CAYFVF010000064.1:0-8474 GCA_964346335.1 uncultured Hyphomicrobiaceae bacterium | reverse complement strand
ACGGCCAGTTCGCTGCGGTTCAGGCGCGCGGGCGCCTGCTCGATCATCGTGAAGCTCATGGGCATTGTCTCCCTGGCGGACGGCGGTTTCTCCGGCAAAATGGGAGGGGTGATGCCCCGATGTGTCAAGCGAAAGTTGTCTTGAAGTATTTCCGCGCCGGGACCGGTGGCGGCCCGGCTCAGTCGCGCTTGCCTTCCGGAAGCAAGGCCTCGCCGGAGGCATAATATAAGGCCACGGCCTGCGTGCGTGAGCGCACCGCCAGTTTCTCGAAAATGTTGCGCAGGTGGAATTTCACCGTGTTGAGCGAGATGTCCAGGTTCCGCGCCAGCTCCTTGTTGCTCAGGCCCTGCGCGAGCATCTCCACCAGCCGGCGCTCGCGCTCGGTGAGCGTGTCGAGCGGGTTGCGGCCCAGTTCGCGCACGTCGAGAAACGGAAAGACCATCCGGCCATCGGCGACCTCGTGAACAACATCGAGCAGCCGCTCTGGCGGGTCATCGCGCGAACAGAAACCCGCCGCGCCGGAAGCCATCGCATGGCGCGCGATGCTGTTACCCTGTTCAGACCCATAGACGACCACGCGTGGCGCAGAGGAACGCGCGCGCAAGATTTCCAGGAGCTTGGCACCGCCCATGCGCGGAAGGGACCAGTCGATGACCGCGACATGGGCCTGTGCGCGCAGGACAATTTCGATCAATCCTTCAGCCGAGCGTGTCGTGGCCAACATGCTGAAGCGCGGATCGGCCTCGAAGTATTCCGCCAAGGCGGCGAGCATGAGCGAATTGGGATCGGCCAGCACGACATCGGTGATGTGCGGCGACGTTTTTGCGTGGCGGACGGCGGGCGCAGGCATGAGTGGTTCCCGGGTCCCACCCGCACGGGTGGGACATTGCCGTTTATTGCGGGCACTACTGCCCATGAGTATGGGATAAAACCCACCCGTCTGGCTACTCCAAAGAGGGTGTTTTGGGTGTGGCGGCGGTTTCGGCGCTTGCCTTAGTGTGGAATATGGAAAACGCCGCGCAAACGGACACAAGCGGCGCATCCATGTGGGAGGCAACGCGCGCGATCTTCCAGCCAATACGCAGTGCGGCCCTCAAGGTCGCCCCGCCTTCCGGCTGCAGATGATCGCCCGATCAAGGCTCAACGGGGCACATCACCGTGGACATTCACGAATATCAGACAAAAGAGATCCTTGCGCGCTTCGGCGTGCCTTCGCCGAAAGGCGGGCTGGCCTACAGCCCTGAGCAGGCCGCTTATCACGCCCACGAGATTGGCGGCGACAAGTGGGTGGTCAAGGCGCAAGTTCATTCCGGCGGGCGTGGCAAGGCCGGCGGCGTCAAGCTGTGCAACAGCGAAAGCGAAGTCTTCGACGCGGCCAACGCGATGTTCGGCCAGCGCCTCGTGACCGAGCAGACCGGCCCGGCGGGCAAGGTCGTGTACCGCGTCTATGTCGAGGCCGCGGCGGACATTTCGCGCGAAATGTATCTGGCGCTGGTGCTAGACCGGACCTCCGAGCGGATCATGCTTGTGGCCTCACGCGAGGGCGGGATGGAGATCGAGGACATCGCCCGCGACCGGCCCGACTCAATCACCCGCACGACCATCGATCCGGCAATCGGCCTGCTCGATTACCAGGCCAGAGAGATCGCGTTCGCGCTGAAATTCGCGCCTGCGCAAATCCAGGATGCGGTGCGTATCCTGCGCGGCTGCTACCAGGCGTTTCGCGACATGGACGCGACCATGGTCGAGATCAATCCGCTCGGCGAGTTGGCCGATGGCAGTATCGTCGCGCTCGACGGCAAGCTGGCGTTTGATGACAACGCGCTTTACAGGCGCCCGGAGATTTCCGAGCTGCGGGACAAGACCCAAGAAGACACCCGCGAGATGCAGGCGGCCGACCGGGGCCTGAGCTATGTCGGGCTGGACGGAAATATCGGCTGTATCGTCAACGGCGCTGGCCTGGCGATGGCGACGATGGACATGGTCCAGCTTGCCGGCGGCCAACCCGCAAATTTTCTCGACATCGGCGGCGGCGCGTCGCCCGACCGGGTCGCCAAGGCGTTCCGGCTGGTGCGCTCGGACCAGAAGGTCGAGGCCGTCCTGGTCAATATCTTCGCCGGCATCAACCGCTGCGACTGGGTGGCTGAAGGCGTGGTGCAGGCGTTGGAGGCCGCGCCCATCGACATCCCTGTCGTCGTGCGTCTCGCGGGCACCAACGTGAAGGAAGGCCGGCAGATTCTGGCGCGCAGCGGGCTGCCCATCATCCGCGCGGGAACGCTGGCCGAAGCCGCCGAGCGCATCGTAACGGCCTGGAAAGCCCACAAGACGGACACGCAGAACGCAGAGGAAGCGGTATGAGCATTCTGATTGACCGCGACACGCGCGTGCTGGTTCAGGGGATCACCGGGCGCATCGCAGGGTTCCATACGCAGGAGATGATCGCTTATGGGACCAACATCGCGGGCGGAGTCGTGCCGGGCAAAGGCGGGACGGAGGCGCACGGCGTGCCGGTGTTCGACACGGCCAAAGAGGCTGTCGCGGCTACCGGAGCCACCGCGAGCATCGTGATGGTGCCGCCGCCCTTCGCCGCCGACAGCATCCAGGAAGCCGCCGATGCGAGCATCTCGCTTTGCGTGGCGATCACCGACGGCATCGCAGCGCAGGACATGATGCAGGTCAAGCGGTTCATGCGCCGGTATCGCGCTGACCGCAAGATGCGCCTGATCGGGCCGAACTGCGCCGGCGTCATCAGTCCGGGACAGGCGCTGATGGGCATCATGCCGGGGCATATCTATGAGCCGGGCCATGTCGGGATCGTCGGGCGCTCCGGCACGCTTGGCTACGAGGCGGCCGCGCAGATGAAGGAACTCGGGATCGGCGTCTCGACGAGCGTGGGCATCGGCGGCGACCCGATCAACGGCAGCTCGTTCCGCGACATCCTTCAGCTTTTCGAGGAAGACCCTGACACGCACGCGGTGATGATGATCGGCGAGATCGGCGGGCCGCAGGAAGCTGACGCCGCGCGCTTCATCCATGATCACATGACCAAGCCGGTGGTCGCCTATGTCGCGGGCCTCAGCGCGCCCAAAGGCAAGCGCATGGGCCATGCCGGCGCGATCATTTCCGCGTTTGGCGAGAGCGCCAGCGAGAAGGTCGAGATTCTCCGCGAGGTCGGCGTGACCATCGTCGAGCACCCGTCGGACATCGGCGCAACCGTCGGCAAGGTGCTGGCCGTAGCGGCATAGGAGACGTCACATGAGCATCGTGAGAGCCCGGCCGCGCCCGGACATGCGCCGCGTGAGCGCATCCTCCGCCATGTTGTTCAGCGATGCCGCCAGTCTCGCCGGCTATATGGATGACGCTCCCGATATTCAGGCGGATGCTGACGCCGAGCGGATCATCGGGGCGCTCCTCCAACTCGCGCCGTTGTTGCACGCGGCCCGCGCCGAGGCCGGTGAAGGCCAGCCGGGTGCGCAGCGCAGCCTGCGCGGTCTGCGTCTTGGCATCGCGGGTGCGGCAACGGCCCACTGCGCCGTGGCCGAGCGGTTGCGTGGCACGTTCGGCATGGCGATAAGCTGTCACTGTCCCGGCACGGATGCACGGACCAGCGCGTCGGCGTCTGGATATGACATCGTGCCGGATATGCCGGCGCTGCTGGATATGTCCGATGTCGTCGTTGCCATCGAGCCTGCCGAGCCTGATATGCCACTGCGGCTGGACAACAAGGCTTTGAGCCAGGTGCCTCCCCATGCCATCGTGGTGTGGGACCTGGCGCGCGGAGACGTGGACCAGATGGCCTTGTCACACGCCCTGTGGTTTGAAACGATTGCCGGGGCGGTCCTGCTCTACACATCAGCCGCACGGCTGATACCCGAACTTCAAAGGGCGCATAACGCCGTCACGATCTGAGCTTGCGGCCAGCGCCCGCCGCTTTAGCCGGTATCGCGGCGGTGCGCGCAGCAAGAGGAGGCGTGCATGACCACAGCCGCAGCGGTGCATGACCCGGCCAGCCGCCTGATCGTCGATCCTGAAAAGGATCAGCCGCTTGAGGACGACATCCGCCTGCTTGGCAAGCTGCTAGGCGACACCGTCCGCGAGCAGGAAGGCGAGCATGTCTATGCGCTGATCGAGAGCATCCGCCGTGCCGCGGTGCGCTTCTATCGCCGCGACGACCCGAGCGGGCGTGCCGAGATGACTGACTTGGTCAGCAACCTCGACCCGCACCAGGCGATCGTGGTCACGCGCGCGTTCAGCTATTTCTCGCATTTCGCCAACATGGCGGAGGATGAACACCACATCCGCCGGACACGCGCGCACGCCCTCGCGGGATCGCCGCCGCGCCCGGGCACCGTTCGCCACGCGCTGGCGCGCATGTTGGCTGCCGGCTGGACCGCCGACGACCTCGCCGCGTTTCTCGACGACGCGCTGATCAGCCCCGTGCTCACCGCGCATCCGACGGAGGTGCGTCGGCAATCCACCATGCGCCGCGAACTGCAGATGGCCGAATTGCTGGACAAGCTGGACCGCGGCGGCTGGACCGAGGAGGAGCACCAGGAACTGCTCGACAAGCTGCGCCGGGCGGTTCTCGGTCTGTGGCAGACCAACCTTCTGCGCCAGACCAAGCTGACCGTGCTCGACGAGGTCGATAACGGCCTGAGCTATTACGACTATACCTTTTTCAAGGAGGTGCCCCGGCTGCACGAGTCCCTGAGCGATCATCTCGACGCGACGCGCCGGGGCGCGAGCATTCAGGAGACCCATCTCGGGGCCGGTCTTCCGCCATCGCCCGATCGGCGTGATCCTGGCTGTTTCCTGCGGATTGGCAGCTGGATCGGCGGTGATCGCGACGGCAACCCGTTCGTGACGGAAGAGATCCTCGATGAAACGCTCGACCGGCACGCGCGCAAGATTATCGGCTACTACCTGTCCGAACTGGAGAAACTGGAAGGCGAGTTGTCGCTGTCGAGCCGCCTGGTCAAGGTATCGCCCGCGCTGAGCGCGCTCGCCGACCAGTATGGGCAGGACAACGTTCATCTTGGCGTCGAACCGTATCGCAGGGCGATCATCGTCATCCGCGAGCGGCTGAAGGCGACGCGCGCGTGCCTGCTGACACGCGGCAATGGCGAGCCGGAGGCGGGCGAATTCGCGCCTTATCCCACCGTCGAAGCGTTCGCCGCTGATCTTTATACCATCAATGCGTCGTTGCTGGATAACGGCTCGGGCCGGCTGACGCGCGGCCGCCTGCGCTACTTGCGACGGGCGGTGCAGTGTTTCGGCTTTCACCTGGCGCGCCTTGATTTACGCCAGAACTCCGCTGTCCATGAAGAGGTTGTGGCCGAGCTTTTTGCGGCGG
This sequence comes from uncultured Hyphomicrobiaceae bacterium, assembly GCA_964346335.1. GTDB lineage: Bacteria > Pseudomonadota > Alphaproteobacteria > Rhizobiales > Rhodomicrobiaceae > Dichotomicrobium. The sequence continues at coordinate 3,121 of CAYFVF010000064.1, read as the reverse complement.
TTCGCCCCGAGCTGGACTATACCGCGTTGGATGAGGATGAGCGGATCGACCTGCTGAGCCGTGAGCTTTACGAAGCCCGCCCTCTCGTGCGCCGCCACTGGGAATACTCCGACGTAACCCGCCGCGAACTGGCGATTCTCGAACGCGCGGCGCAGGGCCGCCGCCGGCTGGGCGTGGAGGCCATCACCACCTCGATCATTTCGAATACCGAGTCGGTGTCCGACCTGTTGGAATTGGCGGTGCTTCTCAAGGAATCCGGGCTGCTTCTCGCGCCTGATGGCCCTGACGTGAAGATCGTGCCGCTGTTCGAGACCATCGCGGATTTGCGCAACTGCACTGGCATCATGGACCGGTTGCTGGCGCTGCCCGGCTACCGCAGGCTTATCGAAGGCCAGGACGGCTTGCAGGAGGTCATGCTCGGCTACTCCGACAGCAACAAGGACGGCGGCTACTTCACCTCCGGCTGGGAGTTGCACAAGGCAGAGGAAAAGCTGATCGACCTGTTCAACGCGCGCGGCGTGCGCATGCGCCTGTTCCACGGGCGCGGCGGCGCGGTCGGGCGCGGCGGCGGACCAAGCTACGAGGCGATCCTCGCCCAGCCCGAAGGCGCCGTTGGCGGCCAGTTCCGCATGACCGAGCAGGGCGAGATCATTTCCAGCAAGTACACCAATCCAAGCCTTGGCCGGCGCAACCTCGAAATCCTCGTCGCCGCAACGATGGAAGCCTCTCTGCCGGGCGTGGCAGCCGCCAACAGCATGTCGAAACAGGCCGACCGGCTGGCGGAAGCCCGCGACGTCATGGAGAGCCTGTCGCAAGCCGCCTTCGAAGCTTATCGCGACCTGGTTTACGAAACGCCCGACTTTGCAGCCTATTTCTGGCACGCCACGGTCATCAACGAGATCGCGACGCTCAACATCGGCTCGCGTCCGGCATCGCGCAAAAAGCTGGGGCGCATTGAGGATTTGCGTGCGATTCCGTGGGTGTTCAGCTGGTCGCAGAGCCGGGTGATGCTGCCGGGCTGGTATGGTTTTGGCAAGGCGGTCGCGCGGTGGTGCGAGGCTCACCCCGACGATGGCATGGCGACGCTGCGCGGGCTTTATGACACCACGCCGTTCTTCCGCACCCAGATCTCGAATATCGACATGGTGCTGGCCAAGACCGACATGGCCATTGCCAGGTGCTACGCCGAGCTCGTCGAAGATGCGGACCTGCGCGCGCGCATTTTCGCACAGATCGAAGCGGAGCACCGCCTTGCGATGGAGGCTGTCCTCGAAATCACTGGCAATGATCGCCTGTTGGCGGACAACCCGATCCTGGAGCGGTCGATCCGCAACCGCTTCCCCTATATCGATCCGCTCAACCACTTGCAGATCGACCTGCTGAGCAAACACCGTGCGGGTTCGGACGACCCGAAAATCCTGCGCGGGATACAGTTGACGATCAACGGCATCGCGGCGGGGTTGCGCAACAGCGGGTGACGGCGCGCGCTACTCGGCGTCGCGGCTGAACCGCGCTATCTGGCTCGCCCCGCCCAGGCGCGGATGTTGCCCGGCGATGTCCGAACACGCAGCACTGTAGCGATGGCGCGCGGCCACACGCTCGGCCCAGCGGCGGAACTGACGCCGGTTCCACTCGAAGCGGTGGCCGGGATGGCGGAAGCGATGCGCCGGGACCCCGAGCAGCGGGTTGAACTCCGCGTTCGGCGTGGTTACGACGATCATGCGCGCACGCATCACACCGAAAATCGCGTGCTCCAGCGCCGGCAGCCGCGCCGGATCGATATGCTCAATCGTTTCAACCAGCACCGCGCAGTCAAAGCCGGTCAGGCGCGGGGCAGCCGCCTCGATCGCGTCGTGGATCAGCGCCGGCCTGCTTGCGGGACCGATATCGCTCGCCGCCAGTCGCGCTTGAAGCCGCTCCAGAGACGCCGCGCACAGATCAACGCCCACGAGCCGGACGATCCGCGCGTTGCGGGCTAGCCGGACCAACAGGTCGCCATCGCCGCAGCCGAGGTCGGCAACGCTGGTCGCGCCGCTGTCCAGAACGGCCGTGCATACCGCCTCGATACGCTGCGCGTGAAGCCACGTTGTCATGCGTGATCAGCGCGCGTTAGCGGCCGGCGCATCAGGGCCACATCTTTCGCGGGTATCTCGCATGTCCAGCCCGCGCGCCGGGCGAGAAATTGCAGGGTCCGGGCGCGGTAAAACACGACATGGGTGGGATCCATCCGGTAGTGCCAGCGGGCGAACCGCGCATCATCGGTTTGAAAGCAGGTCATGATCGCCAGCCACCCGCCGGGCCGAACCAGGGCCATCAGCCGCGCGAATTCCGCCGCCGGGTCGTGGAAATGCTCCGCTGTTTCGGTGCAGGTCACGAAGTCGTATTCGCCGGCCAGAACGCTGCGATCGGGCTGAAAAAACGGATCATAGAGGGCGATCTCGTGGCCCGCCTCACGCAGCATCGCCGCAAGCGCCGGGCCGGGGCCGCAGCCATAATCCAGCCCAGCTGCGCCGCGTGGCAGCCGCGCGCTCAAAGGGGTCGCCAGCTTCGACAGGAATCGGCGATAGCCCGGGTCGTCCGGGTGGTTCTGATGTTGTCGGTAATGCGCCAGCTCGTCCTCCGGTGAAGGATGCTGCGCCGGATCAAGGAAGCGCGCCTCGCAGACCGGGCACAACCAATAGGACCGCGCATCTACAGACATCAACCAGGCGGCAGGCGCTGCGCGACAGACCGGGCACGCCATCGCCGGGCCGTTGTCTCGCGCGGGCCGGCTCATGCCGCGGCGCGGCGGGCCAGGTACACGGTCTGCGTGTAAGGCTGATCCATCAACGGGTTATGGAATGTGACCGGCTCGGCCCAGGCCTCGGCGAAAGCGGTCCCAAGCCGGTCGAGAAAGCGTGCATCGGGTGCGTCGTTGGACCAAAGGCCGAAAACGCCGCCGGGCTTCAGATGCTGCGCGGCGGTGCGCAGACCATCCGGCCGGTAGAAGCTTTCGTTGCCCTCATCCAGCAACGCGTCAGGGCTGTGGTCGATATCCACGAGGATCGCATCGAAGCGCCGGCCCGGCGCCTCCGGGTCGAAGCCGTCTCCGCTTTGGGCCAGCGCGAAGAAATCACCTTGC